>NZ_JBFXGG010000012.1:0-58374 GCF_050178255.1 Desulfococcus sp.
CGGCGTTTTCTCCGGATCGTGCTCCAGGTTCGCGGGGAAGGGAAGGGCACGTGTCGTCCTTCCCGGATCAGCGCGGGGGGATCTCCTGCGCGTCGAGCGAATGGTGCAGTCGATTGAGTCGATAGTAAAATTTCCCCAATGCCATCAGCGATTCGTGGGTGCCGGATTCGATAATCCGACCCTTTTTGATCACAATGATCCGGTCGGCATGCCGGGCGGTCGAAAGCCGGTGTGCCACGACCACGGCGGTGCGACCCCGCATCAGGTTGGAAAGGGCTTCCTGTATCTTGAGCTCCGTTTCCGAATCGATGTAGGAAGTGGCCTCGTCCAGGAGAATCAGGTCCGGATTTCGCGCCAAAGCCCGGGCGATGGCCACCAGCTGACGCTCTCCGCTCGAGACGGATCCGCCGCCTTCGCTGAACCGTGTGTTCAGCCCTTCCGGGAGTCGGCGGATTAGCGGCATCAGGTTGGCGGCCTCGATCACCCGATCGAAATCCTTTTGGGAGATCCCGGGATCTCCCAAAAGGATATTGTCTCGAATACTTTCCGAAAACAGGAAGGGATCCTGGGGAACGAGCGCCATTTTGGCGCGAAGCGCCGAGGTCGACCATTCCTGAATCGCCTTTCCATTGATCCGGATTTCGCCGGATGTGGGATCATACAATCGAAGGATCAGGTGAATCAAAGACGTTTTACCCGATCCGGTCGGGCCGACAACGGCAAGGGTTTCGCCTTTTTCGATGGAAAGCGTAATCCCTCTCAGGACGGGCTCTCCCTCGATGTAGCTCAACCCGACGTTTTCGAAGGACAGGGATTCGAAGTTCATGGGCGGTTCGAGACGGCGGGGTTCACGGGATTGATCGAGGGTCTCGTGGGTGTTCATGATCAACAGAATCCGTTCAGCGGAAGACATGGCGTTCTGAAGAATGTTGTACTTTTCGGCAAGATCCCGGATCGGCCTGAAAAACATGCGCATATAGCTGATGAAGGCGACGAGTATCCCCAGGCTGATGTCATCGCCGATGACGCCCCTGCCGCCGTAATAGATCACGAGGGCCAGGGAAACGGTGCTGAAGAGCTCGATCAACGGCATGAACACGGCGAAGATATGGATCTGTTTTATGCCCGCCTGATAGAACTCCTGGTTCAATTTTTCGAAATCGCGGGCATTGTTTTCTTCTTCCCCGAACATCTGAATGACGGAGATGCCGGCGATGGTTTCGGAAAAGCGCGCATTGATCTCCGCCGTCTTGATGCGGAGGGTCCGGAATACGGTTCGGGCGATGCGGGAAAAGAAGAAGGCGGCAAAAAAAACAAAAGGGATGACGGCAAAACAGACCAGGGACAGCTGCCAATGAATGGCCAGCATCATGCCGGTGATACCCAGGAGAAGGAAAAGGTCCCTGAAGACAAATACAATGATGGAGGTAAAGAACTCGTGCATGTTCTGGATGTCGTTGGTGGCCCGGGTCACCAGCCGGGCCACGGGCGTTCGGTTGAAAAAGGACAGGGAAAGGCTTTGGATGTGTCGGAAGAGTTGCATTCTCAAATCGTGCATAATGCGCTGGCCGGCGATTTCCATGACGATTACCTGGGAAAAGTTGAGGCCGAATTCGATCAGGGTAAGGATCAAAAACGCCGCGGCCGCCAAGCCGACGCCGGTGAGATCGTTCATGCGGAGAGCCCGGATTTCCGCCTCGGACAGACGCTGGATATCGGAGACGGAGATTTCCGCCGACCGCTCCCGCACCTCGAATTTATCGGGATACCGGGCGACCACGGCGGCTGCCTCGGGTTCGGAGATGTCGAGGGCCAGGCGCCGGTCCGATTCGGTCGGGGAACCGTCCGCTCGAGGCGTGGCTCCGGGATCCTCCTGCCTGGAAACGGGGACGATGTAACGATCCACGGCGACCTTCGTGATATAGGGCATGCCAAGGTTTGTCGCGGTCAGGAGAAGCGCCAGAAAGGCAGCCAGGATGATCGCCTTCACATGGGGACGAATATACGGATAAAGCTCTCGGAACAGATCGGCATCGTATGCTTTTTCCAAGGTGCTTTCCGGGGCATAGCCGCGATCAGACGACATCGTCGACCTCCTGGATCTGTTGAAGCATGTACGTTCTGGCGTAGTATCCGTTTTGGGAAACCAACTCCCGGTGGCTCCCGGATTCGGTGATTCTGCCCTCTTGAAGGGTGATGATGTTGTCGGCGAATTGAACCGCCGAAATGCGATGGGAGGCAATGATCAGGGTTCGGTTTCCGACGAGGGCCCTCAGCGCCCGTAAAATAGCGTCTCCGGTCTCGGCGTCCACCTGACTGATGGGGTCGTCCAGCATCAGAATCGGTCGCTCTCGAAGAAATGCACGAGCCAGGGCCACGCGCTGCTTCTGTCCTCCCGAGAGGATCACCCCTTTTTCGCCCACGATAGTGTTTACTCCCCGGGGGAGCGTTCCAACGGTGTTTTCCAGAGCCGCCGTTCGAAGCGCCTTCAATAGCCTTTCGTCGGATACCGCGGCGCCGAAGGTGATGTTGTCCCGAAGCGTTCCGGCAAACAGAAACGGTTCCTGAGGAACGAAGGCGATCCCGGACCGGACATCCTCAAGCCTGAGATTCCGGATGTCGACACCGTCATATTCAACGCACCCTGCGGAGGTGTCCAGGATACGGGCGAAAAGAGCGATCAGCGTGCTTTTCCCGGCACCCGGCGGGCCGATGATTCCCAGGGTCGTTCCTTTCGGGATAGAAAGGGAGATGTCATCCAGAATCCAGGGGGACGCCTTGTCGTAACGGAATCGAATCCCGTTGCCCCGGATACCCCCGGATAGACCGGCGAAGGGACGGGCGCCGGGTCGGTTTCGGATCTCCGGACGGGTGTCGAGAATCGATCCGATGCGCTCCAGGGATGCCTTTCCCCGTTGAATCAGGTTGATCAGCCATCCGATGGCCATCATGGGCCATGTCAAGAGCCCGAGGTAGCTGATGAAAGCGACGAAATCACCGGGGGTGATCCGGTTGAAGATGGTCTGCCGCCCTCCCAGATAAAGCACCAGCGCGAGGGAGATGTTGGAGAAGAGGAGCATCATCGGGAAAAAGGCGCCGGTGATCCAGATCAATCGCACATTCCTGTCGATGTAATCTTTTGACACGGCCTCGACTGCTCCGGCGGATTCCGTTTCCCGGGTATAGGCCTTGATGATTCGGATGCCGGTGATGTGTTCCCGAATCCGTTCGGTAAGCAGCGCGTAGGTCCCTTGAACGGATTGGTAGGCGAGATGCATCTTTTTGCTGAAGATTCGGGTGCTGATAACGATGAGGGGCATGGGGATGATGGTAAACAAGGTCAGGCGGACATTGATATAGGCCATGAAGCCGATGGTGCTGGCCCCCAGCAGCACTGCATCCATCAGGGCCACCAGCCCCATGCCCACCGCCATCCGGATGTGATGGATGTCGTTGGTGGCATGGGCCATCAGATTGCCGGTCTGGGTTTTGTGAAAATAACCTGCCGAAAGCGTCTGGAGGTGGCGGAACAGACGGTTTCTGAGCCCCCTTTCGATCTCTCTGGAGAGCCCCATCAGAAAGTGACGCCAAAGGAAACGAAACCCGCCGATGATGACGGCGATCACCACAATCCAGAGGGCCTGGGTCATCAGGCCGTCGGGTGTTGCGGAGAGTGTCGCGAGACCGTCCACCGCCGCTTTGATGATTCGGGGAATCACCAACTGAAGGAGGTCCACCGTCATGAGGCAGAGGAGACCGACGGCAATGGAAAATCGTCGGTGGTACAGATAGGGCTTGATGAGGTCAAACGGTGATGATGTCACTGTCACGGCGCTCCGGATTGGCGGTTAAACACCTTATGCGCTCACTATACCTCCCCGAAGGGGCGAAGTAAACCTCGGGCGTATCCCCGGCACGATAATTGGACCATGGGGAATATTGCCGGGCATTTGTCGCATCCATTCATTGACTTTCAACCGATGGATTGGTATGGTTATTGGTTATGGAACCAGGAATAGTTGTTGAATTTATCGATCGTCAGAAGATCAATTGCGCCGTCGTGCTGGAAGCCGACAGACAAAAACTTCGATTGTTGGCTGAAAACAATCGTGAAATCAAAATGTCCGAAGGCCGATTGCTGCACGCGTCGAACCGAAGTCTGGATCTTTCCGGCGGAAGGGACCGGCTCGTCGCAGGGCTGAAAGAGACCGTCCGGCTTCGGGAAGCACTATCCGAGAAGGTCGATATCCAGGAGCTTTGGGAGGTGCTGAATGCGGAGCAGAATTGGATTCCGCTTCACACCATCACCGAACTCTGTTTCCCCGACGGTGCCGACGGTGATCATGAATCGGCGGTGATTCGGGCGTTTTTCAAAAACCGCCTTTACTTCAAATTCAACCAGGAGGGTTTCTACCCCTATTCGGCGGAGCAGTTGGTTCAACTCCGCGCTCAAGCCGCCGAGGCTCTCCGGAAACACCGACTGATCGAAAAAGGCGGAGAATGGCTCAAGCGGATTCTGGAGGGGTCGCTGCCGGATTGCGATCGGATGGAACTCTCGTCGGACGAAAAAGAGTTCATCAAGATTCTGACCTCATATTATTTATATGAGAAAGAAAGTGCCTACGCCGACCTCGGCAAAGCCATAACGGCTAAAGCGGGCATCGGCGATATCGAAAATCTATTTCAGGCTTTCGTCAAGCTCGGCGTCTGGAATTCCGATGAAAACCTGGATCTCTACCGATATGGTATCCATACCGATTTTCCCGAAGCGGTCATGACGCTCACCGCGTCCCTGCTGAAATCCTCTTTTCCCGCCCGAAGCCCGGCCCGACGGGATCTGGGCGACCTCAGGATGATCACCATTGACGGGCAGTCGACGCTTGATTTCGACGATGCGTTGAGCATCGAGGATCACGGGGATCACTATTTTCTCGGCGTTCATATCGCCGATGTGGGGCATTTCGTCGAAACGGACTGCGCTGTCGACCGGGAGGCCGTCATGCGGGGAAGCTCGATCTACATGCCCGACCGAAAGATTCCCATGCTGCCGCCCGAGCTGGCGGAAGGGCATTGCAGCCTGAAGGCCGGAGAGCTGCGGCCCGGCATCAGCACCGTCATCCGCTTGAGTCGAAATGCCGATATAGAAAGTTATGAGGTCTTTCCCAGCCTGATCCGGGTGACGGATCAGCTGACCTATTACGACGTCAATATGATCGCCGAGGAGAACAGGGATATTTCGATTCTGTTTCAGATCGCCAGAAAATTTCGTCAGAGGCGTCTGGCGGACGGTGCGGTTCATATTTCTCTCCCGGAGGTCAACGTATGGATCGACGAGACCGGTGAACTGATCGTCAACAAGACCAACCGGGAGAGCCCGGCCCGGCTGCTCGTATCGGAAATCATGATTATGGCCAACTGGTTGATGGCCGAATTTCTGGCGGAGAGAAAGCTACCGGCCGTATACAGATCACAACCCGATCCCCGGGAGCGGCTTTTCAATGAAAACGGCGGCACGCTTTTTCAGAACTGGATGCAGCGGAAATTTTTGAGCCGATTCATCCTGAGCCCCGAGCCCGAAAGACACTCAGGTCTCGGGTTGAGCGCTTATGTGACCGCGACGTCGCCCATCCGGAAATATTTCGATCTGGTGACCCAACGACAGATCCGATCGGTTTATGGATTGAACCCGGCATACACGACGACCGACATCGAAAAGACGATTCAGGCGCTTGAACAGCCTATGAGCGCCGTAATCCGGATCCAGAACCGACGCAAACGCTATTGGCTTTTGAAGTACCTCGAAAAACGAATCGGTCAGAAGGAGGAAGCCATTGTACTGGCCAGACGAAAAGGCTTCTACCTCGCCCTCATGACGGATTACATGATCGAATGCGCACTCCCCAACACCACGGGTCTCAATCTCAAGCCCGAGGACGTGATTCAGGTCACCATTCAACATGTTGATGCCAGGAAGGATATGCTTTCCGTATACATGGGCTGATCTCCGACAGCCTTAGACATACGGATGCGGTTGATCAAGCCTTCTGTCGCAGGAAAAATGTTTGCTGATGAGGAGGCGTATGTTTTCATCGGCACTTTTCAGAAAACTCTTCATTGCCTTCTGCCTCGCCACGCTGGGACTTTTCCTTCTTCTCTCTGCCGTTTTGATCATGGATGTCGGCGGCGTCGCCGCGTTTCCATGGCAACCGGAACGTTATGTCGTTCGGGCGTCCGCGGTTCTGCTCTTCGGCGTTCTTCTGATGGGGGTTTTGATCCGGTCCATCCTGAAACCCTTGATCAAGACCACCGACCAGGCCCGGCAATTTGTCCGAAACCGCCAACTATCCGAAAAATCCGAAAACCGTTATATCCCGGATGACGGCGAAATTGGGACGTTGGCGGCAGCCGTCTACGGCATGACGGCGGAACTGGCGGAGCAGGAGCGGACCATAGCGGAGCAAGCCGCAGCCCGGGAACGGCTTGTCGAGGAGATCGAGAGCCTGCGCAAAAGAACTCGGGATCTATTCCGGGAAAATGAGAGATTGAAGCGCCGTTTCGAGGTGATCCGTGACAAACAGGACTCTCTCAGGAGGAGCGAAGAGCGGTATCGGACGATGCTCGAGAACATCGAGGAATATTTCTATGAAGCCGATCTATCCGGGAACCTGCTTTTCTTCAACGATGCGCTGCATCGGATGCTCGGCTATGCCAAGGATAAGCTGGTCGGCATGAATTTCCGCGAGTTCATGGATCGCGGTACGGCGGAGAAGGCCTTCAGGATATTCCGCAAAGCATACGAAACCGGCCAGGCCCAGAAAGGCATTGGCTGGCGTCTCCTCCGAAAGGACGGTTCCGCCTGCCATATCGAGATTTCAGTGTCGCTGATCCGAAATCTTGCCGGTGAAATTATCGGATTCAGGGGTGTCGCCCGGAACGTCAGTGAGTTGATCTATCTTGTATATCACGACTCCCTGACCGGACTATATAATCGTAAAGCCTTTTTTGAGCGCATGCGCGAGACTCTGGCCATCGCCAAGCGGGATTGTAAGGAAAAGAATATCTTCTATCTCGACCTGGATGAGTTCAAGCGGGTCAATGACGATTATGGTCACCACATTGGAGACAAGGTGCTCAAAGAGGTTGCGGCGCGCCTGAAAGCGAGTCTCCGGGAAACCGATCATATCTGCCGTATCGGCGGGGACGAATTCGTCGTGATTCTCAACAATCTGAAGGACGAATCCCACCCGGAAGAGGCGGCCCGTCGGGTTCTAAAGGCTTTGTCGCGGCCATACCGTATCGAAGGTCACAATATCGATTTCATTACACCGAGCATCGGTATCAGCACCTATCCCAAGGACTCCGACAATGTCGAATCGTTGATCCGTTGTGCCGACATCGCCATGTTCAAAGCCAAACGAAAGAACGGCGGCGGATGCTACGCATTTTACGACAAAACAATGGAGGCGGATTGGCGTAACTCGGATCTTCATGAGCCGTGAGGCGGCGTCGTTCGCATGAAGGACAGCCGTCAGGAGCGCGCCCAACGCCTGTTTCCGGATTTTGCGTCACCCGTCGAGGCTTCGGCAGCCTTGCACACGAGCTCCAACGCATCGTAGCCTAGAAAACCGTTAACCTCCCGGGAAAGCGCTTCGCCCGCCCGGAGTTGAATGCTTTCGGACATCGCTATGATGGTATCCGACGACTCGGAAGCCACCAGGTGCAGATACGCCGGACAGGATCCCGGATGTTTCGCCAGGATATCCTTCAGTTTCAGCAGACCGTCGCGATCGATCCGGTCTATGTCCAGATTGATGTGAACGCCGGCCGTCCAGGTCTCCTCGGCCAACGCCATCGATACGATCCTGGCGGCGATGATTTTTGCCGTGTTGTCTTCTTTCTGGAGTCTTCCCTCGATCAGGACCGGGGTGTCCGCAACCAGTAATTCCACCGCGGATTCGTAGACCGACGAGAATACGGTGGTTTCGACAGACCCCGACATGTCTTCCGTGGTGACGAAGGCCATCAGGTCTCCCCGCTTGGTCCGGATGGTTTTGACCTCGCTGATAATGCCGCCGATGCGGACCGCCTCGCCGTCGGACCTGTCCTGCAAAGAGAGGGCGTCGGCGGTGGTGAATTTTTCGAGGGTCTTCTGGAACTGCTCGAGGGGATGACCGGTAATGTAGAATCCCAGGGATTCCTTTTCGAGGGTCAGCTGATACTTGCTGTCCCATACCGGAACGTCGGGCATGGGCGGTGCGTTGAAGGCCTGCCGTTCGATGTCGAGGGTGTCGAATAGCCCCATCTGGGGGCTTGCTTTTTCTTTCTGGACGCGCTGGCCGTATTCAAGGGCCTCTTCAAGGGCGCCCATCATCTGGGCCCTATGGGCGCCGGTGGTGTCGAAAGCGCCGCACTGGATGAGGCTCTCGAGCACCCGCTTGTTCACCTTTTTCAGATCGACCCGCTCACAGAACTCGTAAAGGGACGAAAACGTGCCGCCGTCCTTACGGGCTTCCAGGATGGCGTCGATGGCACCCTCTCCGACATTTTTGACGGCCACCAACCCGAACAGAATCTTATCGCCGTCCGCCGTGAAGCTCTTTCCGCTGGTATTGATGTCCGGCTGGAGGACCGGGATGTGGTGCCGGCGGCATTCCGCGATGAACTTGACGACGCTGTCGATGGACCCCATTTCACTGGTGAGAAGCGCGGCCATGAATTCCACGGGAAAATGCGCCTTGAGGTAGGCCGTCTGATAGGCGATCAATGCATAGGCGGCGCTGTGGGATTTATTGAACCCATATCCGCCGAACTTTTCCATCAGGTCAAAAATCTTGGTGACCTGCTCCTCGGGATAGTTGTTTTCGAGGGCGCCTTTGATGAAGCGCTCCCGATGCTGAGCCATGATCTCGGCAATCTTTTTTCCCATGGCCTTCCGGAGTCCGTCCGCTTCGGCCATGGAGTAGTTGGCAAGAGTCCCGGCGATCTTCATCACCTGCTCCTGGTAAAGGATGACGCCGTAGGTCTCCTCGAGAATGGGCGCCAATTCCGGAAGGAGGTATTCGACCTTCTGACGCCCGTGCTTTCGCTCGACAAAATCGTCCACCATCCCGCTGTCGAGGGGGCCGGGGCGATAAAGCGCCACCAGAGCGGTGACATCGTCGAAGCGGGCGGGCTTGAGCCGGGCTAACAGATCTTTCATGCCGGAGCTTTCCAGCTGAAACACGCCGGTGGTGTCTCCCCGGGAAAGGAGCTGATAGGTTTTCTCGTCTTCAAAATCCAGATCAAGCAGATCCGGCGGGGTTTTTCCGTTTTGGGCGATCAATTTGAGGGTGTTGTCGATGACCGTGAGGTTCCGAAGACCCAGAAAATCGAACTTGACCAGGCCGATCTGCTCGACCCGTTTCATGTCGAATTGGGTCACCACCTCGCCCTTTTTTCCCCGATACAGCGGCAGGTAGTCGGCCAACGGCTTATCCCCGATGACCACGCCGGCGGCATGGGTCGACGCGTGGCGGGGGAGTCCTTCCAATATCCTGCAGATCTGGATCAGCTCGGCGATGGCCGGCTGGTTTTCCGCCATTTCGGCCAGACGGGGCTCCTGCTCGAGAGCCTTGTCCAGGCTGATGTTGAGGACATCGGGCACCATCTTGGCAATGGCATCCACCTCCTTCAGCGGAATGTCCAGGGCGCGGCCGACATCCCGGATGACGGCGCGGGTTTTCAGTTTTCCGAAGGTGATGATCTGGGCGACGTATTCCCCCCCGCCGTAACGGTCCACGACGTACTTGAAAACCTGCTCCCGGCCGTTGATGCAAAAGTCCACATCGATATCCGGCATGCTGATCCGAGCCGGATTCAGGAACCGCTCGAAGATCAGGCCGTGCTCGATGGGATCGAGATCGGTGATGCCCATGGCGTATGCCACGATGCTGCCGGCCGCCGATCCTCTTCCCGGCCCCACCGGGATCCCGTTCTCCTTTGCGTAGCGGATAAAATCGGCGACGATAAGAAAGTATCCGGCAAATCCCATCTGTTTGATGATGCCGATCTCGTATTCGAGACGTTCCGTATAGACCTTTTCGTCGATATCCTCGTGTTTTCGTCGGATATGGGTCATCCGCCGGGTAAACCCGCTTCGGACCTCCGCTTCAAATATCTCGTCGGCGGACAGGTTTGACGATGTGTCGAATTTAGGGAAATGGTAGGTTTTGAAGTCGAATTCGATATGGCAGCGATTGGCGATTTCGACGGTGTTTTCGATGGCCCCGGGGAAGTGCCCCAGGGTTTTGGCCATCTCCGCCTGGGACTTGAAATAGAGCTGATCCGTGGCAAACTTGAATCGACCGGCGTCATGGACGGTTTTACCGGTTTGGATGCACAGCAGGACATCGTGGGCCCGGACGTCCTCCTTATCCAGATAGTGGCAGTCGTTGGTGGCGATGATCGGGATGGAGAGCCGTCGGCTCATGTCCAGAATGCCCTGGTTGACGATGTCCTGCTCGGGGATGCCGTTGCTCTGGACCTCGAGAAAGAAATGATTTTCTCCGAAGGTTTCCAGATAGAAGCGGGCGGCCTGGTCAGCCTCCTCTATCCGACCCTTTTTGAGAAGCATCGGGATCTCACCGTGAAGGCATGCGGAGGAGGCGATCAGCCCTTTGCTGTATTCACGGAGAATTTTCCGGTCGATGCGGGGCTTGTAGTAAAATCCCTGCAGTTGGGCAATGGAGGCCAGCTTGCACAGGTTTCGATACCCCTCCTGGTTTTCCGCGATGAGTACCAGATGCCGGGTCCCCTTGCTGTCCAGGGGCGTCTTGTCGGCCAGGTTTCGAGGGGCGACATAGCACTCGCAGCCGATAATGGGCTTGATGCCTGCCTTGACGGCCTTTTCGTAGAATTCCAGTGCACCGAACATGGTGCCGTGGTCGGTCACGGCCACGGTATCCATCCCGTAATCCTTTGCCCGCTGCATCAGTGCGTCGATTCGGATGGCGCCGTCCAGGAGGCTGTACTGGGTATGGAGATGAAGATGGACGAAACGGGGGTGTTGCTGTGTCATGACGGTGTCCGTTGGAAAAGGTTTGCTTTCGGGATTAATCCAGGCGATAGTTGGGCGCTTCCTTTGTAATGATAACGTCGTGGACATGACTTTCCCGCATACCGGCGGCACTGACTTTCATGAAGCGGGCGTTTTGCCGGAGCGATTCGATACTGTCGCAACCGAGGTATCCCATACCCGCCTTGAGGCCGCCGACAAGCTGGAACAGGATCTCCGAGAGCAGGCCGGTGTAGGGTACGCGACCGACAATGCCTTCAGGCACCAGCTTGTCCTCCTCGGCTTCCTCGCCCTGGTAGTATCGATCCTTGCTGCCTTGCCGCATGGCCTCTTCGGAGCCCATACCCCGGTATGCCTTGTAGCTTCGCCCCTGGAAAAAGACCATCTCCCCCGGGCTTTCCTTGGCACCCGCAAGAAGCCCCCCGGCCATGATGACGTGAGCCCCCGCCCCGATGGCCTTGGTGATGTCGCCGGAGAAGCGGATCCCGCCGTCCGCGATGAGCGGAACGCCGGTTTTTTCAGAGACCTCCCTGCAGTTCATGATGGCGGTGATCTGGGGAACGCCGACGCCGGCGACGATGCGGGTGGTGCAGATGGAACCCGGACCGATACCGATCTTGACGCCGTCGACGCCGGCGGAGATGAGGTCCTGAGCGGCCTCCCCGGTACCAACGTTTCCCGCGATCAGCTGGAGTTCCGGGAAGGTGCTTTTGAGGGTCTTGACGGCATCGATGACGTTTTTGCTGTGACCGTGGGAGGTGTCGATGAGAAGAATGTCCGCATCGGCCTTCAGCAGCGCTTCAGCCCGTTCGAGCATGTCCGGACCGACGCCCACGGCCGCTCCGACGCGGAGCCTTCCCCGGTCGTCCTTGCAGGCATTGGGATATTTTTTGATCTTTTCGATATCCTTTATGGTGATCATCCCTTTCAAACGGCCGTTCCTGTCGACCACCAGCAGCTTTTCGATCCGGTGTTTGTGGAGGGTTTTCTTGCACTCCTCCAGGGATATACCCTCGGATACCGTGACGAGGTTTTCGCTGGTCATCACCTCGGATACCTTCTTGCTGAAATCCGTTTCGAATCTCAGATCGCGGTTGGTGAGAATCCCCACCAACTGGTCGCCGCGGGTGACCGGAAGCCCGGATATCCGGTAGCGCTCCATGATTTTGAGCACATCGGCAATCACTTGATCCGGGTGGATGGTCACCGGGTCGATGATCATGCCGCTTTCGGATTTCTTGACTTTGTCGACTTCCCGGGCCTGGCTTTCGATGTCCAGATTGCGGTGAATGAATCCCAGGCCGCCTGCTCTTGCCATGCTGATGGCCATTCGAGATTCGGTCACCGTGTCCATCGCCGCGCTGACAATAGGAATGTTGAGGGAGAGTTTTCGGGTCAGGCGGGTCACGGTTTGGGTGCTTTTGGGCAGTACCGCCGAATATCTGGGGACCAGCAATACGTCGTCAAAGGAGTAAGCTTCCTCCGGGAAACGGTTGGTCATGACATGCCTCCAAGAATGAAAATAAACGTTTTACGCTGATTTTTAAAGGATGACGCCTCCGCAACAAGTCCGATATCCGCGCTGCCAGCATCCCTCGTCTTTACAACGTACGGGTAACTGATTCGTATTTTTCGGGATGTGCAAGCCTTGTTCTCGAGCTTCCTGCGGAACCGTCTGAAAATCGACCTTCGATGAAGGTATCAGAGATAAATTAAACGCAAATGATAACAGAGCGAACAGCCTTTCGCAATCTTTATTTTGTGTCGTCTTGACAGGACCTTGCCGATGAGATTAATATTATATTTTAAGTGTCGGTTTTCGTGATGGTCGAGACTGAAGACTGACAATTGGTGTCCGCCGAAGGCCGAAAAACGAGGCTTATTGTCTGAACAGCGAATGGATGTGGCCCATGCTTATTGAAATAAATCCGGAAAATCCCCAGGAACGTCTGATTAAAAAAGTCGTTGAGGCTCTGGAAAGGGGAGGTGTTATCGCCTATCCCACGGATACCTATTATGGTATCGGGTGCGATATCATGAACAAAAAGGCGATCCAGAAGATCTATCAGATCAAACAGAGAGACAAGCGGCAGCCCTTCAGCTTCATCTGCTCGAATCTCAAAAACATCAGCGACTACGCCAAGGTTTCGAACTACGCCTACAAAACCATGAAACGACTGCTGCCGGGACCCTACACCTTTATTCTGGAAGGTTCCAAACTCGTTCCCAAGATCATGCTGACCAACAGAAAGATGGCGGGCATCCGGGTGCCTGACCATCCTATTCCCGTTGCATTGGTCGAAGGTCTGGGCAACCCCATCATCTCCACCAGCGCGACGACGCCGGAAGGCGATATCTTTTACGATGCATCCCTCATTCACGATCACTTTGGTTCGAGAATCGACATTGTCATCGACGGCGGACCGGTTCCCGGCGTGCCGTCCAGCGTGATTTCGCTGCAAAACGACGAACCCGAGATCCTCCGGGAGGGGTTGGGGGACACTCGCATTTTTGAATGATCGGCGGGATGCCGCCGCCGGAAACGAAAGCGGGCAGTCTGAAGACTGCCCGCTTTTGTATCAAGAATGAAGGCCGATTAATTGGAATTGCGGTCTTCGTTCATCTTTTCCTGAAGATTTTCCCTGAGAATCTCGCCAAAGGTGGACGTGGCCGGCCCCATCTTATTGATGTAGTCGCTCAGGATGGACTGATCATCCTCCATGTCGAGGCGTTTGATCGACAAGCCGATCCGTCGTTCATCACTGTTGATGTTCATCACCTTGGCGGTGATCATGTCGCCGACATTGAACTTGTCGCCCGGATTCTTGATCTTCTCCTTGCTGATTTCCGATACGTGAACCAGGCCTTCTATGCCTTCCTCCAGTTCGACGAAGATGCCGAAGTCGGTGATGTTGGTCACCGTTCCGGTAATCTCCTTACCGACGTCGTAGCGCTCGCCCACCGTCTCCCATGGATCTGTCTGCATCTGTTTGATGCCCAGGGAAAAGCGTTCATTTTCTTTTTCGATGTCAAGAACGACCGCTTGGACGACATCCCCTTTTTTGTAGATTTCCGAGGGATGTTTGATGCGTTTTGTCCATGAAATGTCAGAAATGTGAACCAGCCCGTCAATGCCTTCATCGATGCCGATAAATAGACCGAAATCAGTGATGTTCTTGATTTTGCCTTCGATGGTGGTGCCGACAGGATACTTCTCGCTGATAACATCCCACGGGTTGGGAACGACCTGTTTCATGCCCAGAGAAATTCGGCGGCTTTCGGGCTTGATGTCCAGTACGACGGCGTCGACCTCTTCGCCAACGGATACGACCTTGGAGGGATGGCGCACCTTCCGGGTCCAGGACATTTCGGAGACGTGGATAAGTCCTTCGATACCTTCCTCCAGTTCCACGAAGGCACCGTAGTCGGTCAGGCTGACCACCTTACCGGTGATTCTGGAATTGACCGGATATTTCTGGGCTGCGGTGGACCAGGGATCGGGTGTCAGCTGCTTCATGCCGAGAGATACCCGCTCCTTCTCGAGATCGAGACTCAGAATTTTCACGGTGATCTCGTCACCGACGGAAAAGAGTTCCGAGGGATGTTTGACCCGCCCCCAGGAAATGTCGGTGATGTGCAGAAGGCCGTCCACACCGCCGAGATCCACGAAGACACCGTATTCGGTGATGTTTTTGACGATGCCGCCCATAACCTTGCCTTCCTCGATGGAGGCGAGGGTAGCGGCCCGTGCGGCTTCGCGCTCTTCTTCCAGAATGACGCGTCTGGACAAAACGATATTGCTGCGTTTTCGGTTATATTTAAGGATCTTGAACGTGAAGGACTGACCCACCATCTCATCCAGGTTCCGGATGGGACGCAGGTCGGCCTGGGATCCCGGCAGGAAGGCCTGAACCCCGATATCGACGGAGAAGCCGCCTTTTACGCGGTTGGTGATCACGCCGTCGACGGTTCCGCCGTCGTCGTAAGCCTTCTTGATTTCATCCCAAACCTTGATCTTCTCGGCTTTCTCCTTGGAGAGAACGACAACCTCTTCCTCATCGTCCCACCATTCCACCATGACCTCTACGGCGTCGCCGACCTTGGCCGCGACCTCCCCTTTTTCGTCCTTGAATTCATGGATCGGAATCTGTCCCTCGGATTTATAGCCGATATCGACAAGCACGTAATCTTTGTCTAAGGATATGATTTTACCCGTGACGACCTCACCTTCCTCGAATCGTTTGAAGCTTTCTTCATAGAGATCCATCAAACGTTCCATGCTGGTTTCGTCATCGGACAATTCGTTGAGATTCCCGGATACCTCCAGACCACTTTCAGGCGTGTCGTTTTCCATGTTTTCGACTTCCATGTTTTCGACTACCTCTGAATTTTGGGTTTGGTCGGTTCCATCATTTTTAATTTCGTTTTCCATTTAAAAAAATACCCCCTTGGCCTTATTTTAGTTATGCCTCCCTCAGGAGAACATAAACTCAAACAATATATACCATTATCTCTGTAATGACAACATTTATTTTCAAGAGTCGACGTTTGAAGAGTGGTGCCGTATGTGGGAAATCATCAATTCGACGACCTCGTGGACATCGAGTGCCGTTGAATCGATGACGACGGCGTCTTGGGCGGCTTTCAGGGGGGCGATGGACCGAGTGCTGTCGTTCTCGTCCCGAATTTTCATTTCCTTTTTGACACGCTCGAGGCTCAGAGCCTCTGTTTTGTGCCCCAGTTCAACGAAGCGTCTGGCAGCGCGTGTTTTCAGGTCGGCGACCAGAAAAAATTTGACGTCTGCATCGGGAAAGACGACGGTTCCCATATCCCGGCCTTCGAAAATGACCCCTTTGTCTTTCCCCAGCCGGCGCTGAAGGGTCAGGAGGTATCTTCGAACCACGGGCTTGGCCGAGATGCGGGATGCCGCCATGGCGATTTCGGGGGTGCGGATTTTGTCCGAGATATCGACACCGTTCAGGGAAAGCCGAGGGCCTGCAGGCGTTTTTGTACAGGTCAGCGCGATGGTTTTAAACAGGTTTTCCAGGTTCGTCTCTTCGTCCGGATCAATGCCGGCGTCCCGTGCGGCAAGGGCGATGCCCCGGTAGAGCGCGCCGGTGTCGACATAGGTATAGGAAAGGCGCTTGGCGAGGGCCCGGCTCACGGTTGTCTTTCCGGCGCCGGCGGGCCCGTCGATGGTGATCAAAAGAGATCGCACGACATCACCTCCGCTGGATTGTGAGAGGATCGCAAGGGGGCGACCCCCTTTTCAGTGCCGTTATCTCGATGCGGCCGCTCTGCCGCGGTCCATGGCTTCCATGTTCAGCGGTATAAACTTGCTTTTACCGGCGAACTCCGCCTTGACGCACTCCCTGAGACGCTCGAAGTCGACGACCTTGCTCCGACTGACGAAGGCGGAGAGGGCTACGATGTTTGCGGCTTTTATGCTGCCGAGCTCCTTGGCGATATCCGTCGCGGGCACGATCAGTTCATCGACGTCCGTGCGGTTGGATCGAATGGGAATCAGGGAACTGTTGACAAGGATAACCCCGTTGGGTTTGACCGTCGGTGCGAACTTTTCCAGAGACGGACGGTTCATTGCGATCAGATGCATGGGGTTTTTGATGATCGGAGAGCCGATGGGACGGTCGCTGATGACCACGGTACAGTAGGCCGTGCCGCCCCGCATTTCAGGGCCGTAGGACGGAATCCAGACCACCTCGTATCCTTCCTCCATGGCGGCATGGGCCAGTATTTTCCCAATCATCAGGATTCCCTGGCCCCCGAAACCGGCAAACATCACTTCGCTTTGCATATTATCTCCTGAGTTCATCAATGGTTATCGTCTGCTGTTTCGGACGGCTCTGGTGTCTTGTAGTCACCCAGTTTGTAGTAGGGGAGGAGGACGTCTTCGGCCCATTTCAAGGCTTCGACCGGTGTCATTCCCCAGTTGGTGGGGCATGTGCTCACAAGCTCGACGAGGCTGAAGCAGCGATTTTCCAACTGATAGCCAAAGGCCCGGCGAATCGCCTTTTTGGCCCGGTTGACGTATTTGGGTCCGATGACCGTCTGTCGGGAGATGTAGGCCGGCGTCTGAAGGGATGCCAGCAGCTCCGCGACCTTGATGGGCATCCCTGTCTCGCGGGGATCCCTTCCCAGCGGGCTTGTAGTCGTCCGCTGGCCCGGCATGGTCGTCGGGGCCATCTGGCCGCCGGTCATCCCGTAGACCGCATTGTTGACGAAGATGGTCGTGAATTTCTCGCCGCGATTGGCGGCATGGATGATTTCACCCATGCCGATGCTTGCCAGATCGCCGTCCCCCTGGTAAGTGAACACCATGAGATCCGGTCGGACCCGCTTGATTCCGGTGGCCATGGCCGGAGCGCGTCCGTGGGCCGCTTCCTGGAAATCACAGGCAAAATAGTTGTAGGCCAATACGGCACAACCCACTGGAGCGATACCCACCGTCCGTTTTCGAATTCCCAACTCATCGATGACCTCGGCCACCAGCCGGTGTATGATGCCGTGGGTGCAGCCGGGACAATAATGGGTGTGGTTTTCCGTGAGCGCTTCGGGTTTTTTAAAAGTCTTTCCCATTACAAATGCTCCTTTACGACATCCATGATTTCTTCGGGCGTGGGTACTTCTCCCCCGCATTTTCCGTACCATTTGACCGGCCGCCTTCCCTTGACGCATCGGTCGACGTCTTCCACCATCTGTCCCATGCTCATCTCGATGGAGAGTACCATACCACAGCTTTCACGGGACGCCGCGTCGAGAATCTCCTTTTCGGGAAACGGGAAGAGCGTCTTGGGGCGAATCATTCCCACCTCGATACCCTGCGCCTTGAGGTTGTCGATGGCCGTCCTGCAGACGCGGCTCATGGTGCCGTAGCTCACGATCAAAAGGCCGTAATCGCCTTCGGTGTTGTAGGCCTCGTAGCGGACCTCTTCGCAGCGCATCCGATCGTATTTGGATTTGAGCAACAGATTGTGGTCGTTGAGAGCCTTCGGATCGAGATAGAGGGATTTGACGAGGTTGCTTTTATCACTGTTGCGGGTGCTCATGCCGTTTGTGGCCCATGCATCCTTGTTGGATGGCTTTGTCGCCAGATGTTCCGGGAATTCAACCGGTTCCATCATCTGGCCGATAAGTCCGTCCCCCAGAATCATGACGGGGTTACGGTATTTTTCAGCCAGGGGAAACGCCTCCATCACCATTTCGACCGCTTCCTGGACGCTGGCCGGGGCCATGACGAGCATTCGGTAGTCACCGTGACCGCCGCCCTTGACGGCCTGGAAATAATCTCCCTGAGACGGCAGAATGCCGCCCAATCCCGGCCCGCCGCGGATGATATTGACGAAAACCACGGGGCACTGAGCGCCGGCGATGTAACTGATGGCTTCGCTCATCAGACTGATGCCCGGGCTGGACGAAGTCGTGAAAACCCTTTCACCGCAGCCGGATGCACCGAAGAGCATGTAACCGACAGCGACTTCGCTCTCTCCTTGAAGAAAAACCCCGCCGACTTCGGGCATTCGCTTGGAGAGATATTCGGCGACCTCCGACTGGGGCGTAATGGGATATGCGAAATAATTCAAGCACCCGGCCCGGATGGCGGCCTCTCCGATGGCTTCGTTTCCTTTCATGAGTACTTTACTCATATCTTCCTCCATTATTCTTTAGATTCGGCCGCTTCCGCCGTTTCGCTGATGGTAATGGCCACGTCGGGGCACATGGTGCAGCAGATGGCACAAAAGATGCAGTCCTCGGGACGTGCCTGGTAGGCAGGGAAATAGCCCTTTGAATTTACCTTGTCCGAAATTTCCAGGACGTTTTTGGGACAGAATTTTACGCACAATCCGCAGCCTTTGCAGCGATCTGCGTCGATTTCGTGACGATATGACATACCTCAAGACTCCTGTTTGCTGGATTAGGGGGACTCAAACCGCAGCGCACGCGCTGCAGCTATATTTTTAAACGGCCGGATCCTATCGTGGCGGCTGTCTTCCAGGGGGGAACAAGTTGCCTTAAAATGGGGAGAACTGGACAAGAAAAGCGGCTTAAATCAAGTTCGGGAATCAACGATTCCCGAGCGGTAATGAATTCCAGGGGGAGTCGGCTTTCCGTTGCATAGGTGTTCACGAAATCGTATCCATCGTAAATATCCTGAACAACGGTATCGTCAATGAGGTTGGCGTTGCCGATGATACCGTTGACGTTGAGTTTCGATGCGATTTCAATTTCTTTTTTGATTTTAAGACATCCCTCCAGTGTATGGGTAAACGGTCTGAAAGGATTGACCACCTGAAGCATCCGGATATTTTTCCCCCGCAACGGATCCGCCAATGCCGCGAGAACCGTCGCGCCGGCGTCGTCTCCACCTGCATCCAGAATGACAAGTTGGCCGGGGGCCTGGATCATTCCGGCAATGGCCGGCGTCAGGATGGGGAGATCCGCGTGAAAATATTCCGACGGTGGGAGGACAACATCGATGCCCAGGTCGTTAAGGGCGGTCTTGGCCTCACGCGTTCGAAAATAGGGATTGACAAGATCGAGATCTCCGATACGGACGTGACGACCGGACTGCCGTTGGTTGACGGCGAGATTGACGGCGACTTCGGTTTTTCCGCTGCCGTAGTTCCCGACGATGATGACGATGCCGCTGAGATGGATATTCAAATGCTTCACATTACGATTGGTATTGTTTCAGATGATGTCTTCAGCAAGATCTGCGCTCGGGCGCTGATCCATGCGCTGAAAAGACAGGACCACGCATGGGATGAACTCAGCGTGGTCGAACAATGTACTTGTATTTTATGGTATTGTCAAATAGATAATTCATTGAGGACCCATAAGCGTGTTTGAAAGATACCGGCCGTCCGACATCGGCGGAACATCACCAATCCATATGGCGATTTTGTCAAAGAAAGGAGAAATATGCTACGTACAGGTCTCGAGTGCTTTCTGGAATGCCCGCCGAGGTGGCTTGCCGGCGCTAGAATGGGGTTGCTCTGCAATCCCGCCTCCGTCGACGGTAAACTCCGGCACGCCCGACTATTGATCGACCGTCGGTTTCCAGGAAACCTGAAAGCCCTCTATTCGCCTCAGCACGGATTTTTCGCTGAAAAACAAGATAATATGATCGAGTCGGATCATATGATCGATCCGATGTTGAACATTCCCGTATTCAGCCTTTATGGTGAAACGCGAATTCCCACGGCCGGGATGTTGGACCCCATCGACGTTCTCCTGATCGATCTTCAGGATGTCGGCACCCGCGTTTATACCTTCATCTATACCATGTCCTACTGCATGGAGACGGCTGCGCGGCTGGGAAAGCGGGTGGTCGTGCTCGATCGACCCAACCCCGTGGGGGGTATGGCCGTCGAGGGGAACATCCTGTCTCCCGAATATGCATCCTTTGTCGGACGTTACCCCATCCCCATGCGCCATGGGCTGACCATCGGTGAAACGGCGCGCCTGTTCAACGAACATTTCGGGATTGGTTGCGATTTGACGGTCATTCCCATGGAAGGGTGGGAGCGTTGGATGCTCTACCGCGATACCGGGCTTCCCTGGGTGGCGCCTTCCCCGAACTTGCCGACACCCGAATCTGCGCTCGTCTATCCGGGTCAGGTTGTGTGGGAAGGAACCCATGTATCGGAAGGCCGGGGCACCACCCAGCCTTTCGAGTTGTTCGGCGCACCGTATTTCGATACGGAGCGGCTTTTCGATGTTCTGGGCGGCGCGCATCCCCCCGGAGCAGTGCTTCGACCCTGTCGGTTCGAGCCGACTGCCAGCAAATGGTCGGGCCGGGTGTGTCGCGGATTTCAGATTCACGTAACCGAACCCACTGCATACCGGCCTTACGATACAACCCTCAGGCTGCTTAGCGCCGTTTTGGCATGCCATGGGGACGACTTCGAATGGAAACCGCCGCCTTACGAGTATGAACATGAGCGTATGCCCATCGATCTCATCCTGGGAGATGGGAGGCTCCGACGCCGGATTGAACAGCAGGTCCCGACGGCGGATCTATCGCGGGAGTGGCAGGCGGATCTGACCGGTTATGTCGGCCTCAGCCGGGAAGTTCACCTTTACACCTGAAAACGAGGGTGCATACCGGATCAGCCCTATGCGGGAGAGCCAAAAAAAGCCCTCGGTGAATACTGCTCCGAGGGCTTGATCTAAATCATGATTATTTTTTGGGGGGAATTTATGCTTTTTTAAGGGATTCGATCTCTTTTTTCAGATCGTTGATTTCCTGTTTGTATTTTTCCGGATCGTCAACGTCGCCTTCCTTGACGTCTTCTTTTTCTTTTTTCCAGGAATCCTTCAGTTCGTCAAAACCGAGGTACAGGGCCAACCCACCGCCCAACAGAAGCATAATCGGGATGGAGCCGGCAAGAAGCTGAAGGAAAGCCGGAAACCAAACCGCGAGGCCAATGATACCCAAGACTGCAGCGACCGCTCCACCAATCAACGTTTTCATAAAAAATCATCCTCCTTACTTAGATAGAATTGAGTTCGACAATACGTATACTCATTTACCTATTCAGCACTTATTGGGACACGGGGTGGACCCTGCCTAAATTTCCAGATTTGCAGAGGATACCCATCGGATC
This sequence comes from Desulfococcus sp., assembly GCF_050178255.1. NCBI lineage: Bacteria > Pseudomonadati > Thermodesulfobacteriota > Desulfobacteria > Desulfobacterales > Desulfococcaceae > Desulfococcus > Desulfococcus sp. The sequence goes on from NZ_JBFXGG010000012.1 coordinate 21,682, forward strand.
CGGGAGGGCCCAAATTGGCCAAATGATTTAAACGTTTCCGAAATATCACAACGGATTAGGTAACGCAAGTTTAAATTGATACCGTGGGCCTTTTATTCGTGTCCGAGTGTACGCTATGCTGCAATTACCTAAAAACACTTAAGTTTATTGCGCCATTCATAAAATAAAATATTGCAAATCCAATACGATTCTGTTAGACTCCTAAAATTTTCATAAACTTACACCGACGGATGATAAGCCATGTTCAAATTGGTCAAATCTCGTATCCGGCGAATAAAGGCCGGGGGAGACGGTTGGATCGATCGGGTCTTGAAGGGAACATCCGATCACTACCGTTGTTTTTTCCCCAAGCGCAAAAGCGGCTGTTTAAAGGCCCTGTTCGAGATCATTTTTTCAGGTATCCGCGTGGACGAGTCTCAGATCAGCGTCATCAGGAAGATTCCTCAGGATGCCATCGTCATCTACGCCCACAAATACAAGAGTTATTTCGATTATCTTTTTTACCATACCCGTTACACGAAGGAAAACCTCCCGGTTCCGGAAATCGGCTTCGATTATCGTTTTTTTCTGTTGCAGCCCGTCTCCCGCAGCGTTCGGATTTTTCTGGCCCATACCCGGTACTTCTTTCAGAAACTGGCGCTTCAGAACCCGTATGACAGCGGATACATCCGACGCGAGCTGGCCGGCGGCCGATCGGGTTTACTGGCCCTGGTGGAGAAGGGGGGGTTTTATCTTCGTTTCGTCAAATCCAATCCCGATCCCCTCCGGTATCTTATCGAGATGCAGGCGACGCTGGACCGGCCGGTCTTCATTGTCCCGCAGCTCCTCTTCTTTGGGAAAAAGCCTCTTCGATCAACTCCGAGTTTCATGGACATGCTGTTCGGCTCTGAGGAGAATCCCGGGAGAATCCGTCGGATCTTCGCGATGTTGAAGAAGCCGGAAAGCATTTTCCTCGAGATATCCGAGCCCGTCAATCTCAAAGAATTTATGGCGCTTCCGGAGAACAGGGATCTAAGCCCGGGAAAACAGGCCCTCGCTCTCAGACAGAGGCTGTTGATTCAGATCAACCGGCATCGACAGAGCATCACGGGACCGGTATTGAAATCCCTCGAGGAATTAAAGGAGAATATCCTTACAAACGACCGGCTTCGAGCGTACATGGAGCATTATGCCGAAAACCGGAAAATACCGCTTTATAAAGTGTACAAGGAAGCGGACGGATATATCGACGAAATTGCCGCCAAATACAACATCAACATGATCCGGATATCCGCCATGGGCGTCAAATGGCTGATCAACGGCATGTTTGAAGGGGTTTCCGTCAATACGGAGGTGCTCAACCGCATCAAGGCCATGTCCCGACGGGGGCCGCTCGTTCTGGTGCCTTGCCACAAGAGCCACATCGACTATCTGATTCTTTCCTATATTCTTTTCCAGAACGACATGCCGTGTCCTCACATTGCTGCCGGAAAGAACCTTTCCTTCTGGCCCCTGGGGCCGATTTTTCGCAGCGGCGGCGCATTTTTCATCCGAAGGACCTTTAAGGGAGCGGTACTCTATTCAAAGGTTTTTTCAGAATATGTCTACAAAATTCTCGAAGAAGGGTTCAATATCGAGTTCTTCATCGAAGGCGGCAGAAGCCGGACGGGAAAACTTCTTCAGCCCAAACTGGGGCTTCTTTCCATTCTGTTGAGTGCATTCCGTGAAGGCGCCAACGAGGACTTGATTTTCGTACCCGTTTTCGTTGGATATGACCGGGTTCTCGAAGAGAGTGCCTATCTTCATGAACTCGAAGGCGGAGAGAAGAAACCCGAGAGCCTGCTTCAGGTGGTCAAGGCCAGAAAATTTCTCAAACGGCGCTACGGCCGAATCTACATTCGTTTTCACGACGGCATTTCACTTACCGATCTGCTCGCTCGCCAGGGAACCACGATTCAGGATATGACCGTCAAGGAACAGAATCGGTTTTGCCGGCAGTTGGGATACCAGCTGGTCAATTCCATAGACAAGGTGTCGGTCATCACCCCTCATGCGGTGGTGGCCGGGGCCATCCTCAACGGAGGGCGACAGCGATTCAGCCTGAACCACCTCATGGACGACGTCCAGACCTACATAAACTACCTCATGGCCCAGAAGGCGAGCCTGGCCGACACGCTTCTGATGGATCCCACACATGCCTTCGATTATGTCATCGATGCCTACATCCAGCGGAAATTCATCGAACCCCTGTCGGAGGACAAGGACACCGCCCCGGAAGAAAAGGGGTTTTCCATCAACGTGTCCAAGCGTCCGGCCCTCGAGTACTACAAGAACAATTGTGTGAACGCCTTCATTCCGGCGGCCTACACCGCCCTCAGTATTCTCGAAAAGGACGCCTTTCAATTTTCCGGCTCTGACATTTATGCCGGGTATCGGTTTCTCCAGGAATTTTTTATCAACGAGTTTTCTCACGACGCGGACAAGACCCCCGAGTTCTTTGTCCACAAGAACATCAAGGCGTTCATCGACGATGCGATTTTGAGCCCTCATCCCACCCTGCCCGACACCTATAACCTCACGTCCGCGGGATTCCGGAAGCTGAAGCTGTTCTCAGCCTTCCTGACGACTTATTTCGAGTCCTACTGGGTCACCCTGAACTTTTTCGCCCGGTATCCTAAAAATTTCATCGAGGCCAAGGATCGGATCAAGAAGGCGCAGTCCATGGCCAACCGCCTGTACAAAAAGAAGGAAATCGAACATCCGGAGGCAATTTCCATCATCAATTTCAAGAACGCCGTCGACTATTTTGTGGCTCACGGCATCCGGGGTGCTGAAGACGAAGAACCTATCGGGTTTTACATGAACCGGATTCGACGATACATGGATCTTCTGCATTCATGAAGGCCCTGGTGCTTGCCGCGGGATATGGAACCCGTCTTCTGCCGTATACCCGGACGGTCCCTAAACCGCTTTTCACGGTGGCGGGCGAACCGCTGATCGAGATTCTGATCCGACGACTTGCCGCAGCCGGATGTGAAGCGGTCGTCGTCAACACCCATCATCTGCACGAAAAGATCGCGGCGTTTATTTCCGAGAGGCGATTTCCCATTCCCGTCACGACCCGTTTCGAGCCTCAAATCCTCGGAACGGGAGGGGCTATCCGGAACGTCGCCGATTTCTGGGATCGCCGCCCTTTTATGGTAGTCAACAGCGACATTCTGACGGACATCGATTTTGGTGAGGTCTACCGACGCCATCTTGCCGCAAAAGATCCGGCAACCCTCGTACTTTATGACGATCCCGCCTTTAACACCGTGATGTTGTCGACGGAAGGGCGGATAACGGGCTTTGACGAATCTGAAGCCGGGGCAATGCCGGGAAGGCGACTCACATTCAGCGGCATTCAGGTGCTGAACCCGGAGGTGATCGATTATATTCCGAAGGGTTTTTCCAGCAGCATCGACGCCTATCGCCGTCTTTTGTCGGCGGATAAATCGATCCTTGGGCTGGTGGCATCGGAGGCGCGGTGGTCCGATCTCGGAACCCCGGAACGGTATCGTGAGGCTTGTATCGAGGTAATGGCGGAGAAGGTGTTCGGATTTGAAAAACGCGGGCGTGATACGGTCAGAAGACACCCTCTTTCGGGCGACGGATCCGATCGGCGGTGGTATCGTCTCGTTTCAGGGGGGCGATCAATGATTCTCGCGGATCACGGCATCCATGTCGGGTCGGCCCAGGGGGAAGCCGGGGCGTTCGAGGACATCGGCCGTCACCTCCACGGAAAAGGCGTCGCCGTGCCCCGCATCCAGCTTGCCGACCGGTTTTCCGGTCTGGTGCTGCTGGAAGACCTGGGAGACCGCCATCTTCAGGATGCGGTCCTGGAGGCTGCCGACACGTCCGTCGTCGCCGATCTTTACCGACAGGTGATCGATCGCCTGATTTCCTTGTGGCTTGAGGGAAAAGAGGGGTTCGATCCCAGTTGGACATGGCAGACCGAGCGATATGATCGGGAGATGATTCTGAAGGCCGAGTGCGGTTATTTCAGAGATGCATTTCTGCGGGGATATCTCGCCATGTCGCTTTCCGGCGACGCCTTCCGGGACGATTTCGAACGGATTGCGGAAGGGGCTTTGAATTACGGTGTCACGGCTTTCATGCACCGTGACATGCAGTCCCGGAATATTATGATGACCGACAGGGGACCGCACTTCATCGATTTTCAGGGGGGGCGTTTCGGTCCCATCCAGTACGATCTCGCCGCTCTTTTAATCGATCCTTACGTGGCGCTGCCCGAGGCGCTTCAGGAGCGGCTGATGGCCGAATGCGCCGACCGGCTGGAAGGAATGATCGGAATCGATCGCAGGGATTTCGTAACCGGCTACCGCCATTGTTGTATTGCCCGGAATCTCCAGATGCTGGGCGCGTTCGGTTTTTTGACCCGCGTCAAAAGGAAGAAGGGTTTCGAACCCTATATTCCCAGGGCAATTCAGACGCTCTGGCAGAATCTGACAAAAGGCGGTGTCGGGGAGTTTCCGGAGCTTTCCGCTCTGGCGCTTGACTTGAAACGCCGGATGGACGGTGAGCCGCGAGGCGGGAGGGAAAGAGAGATTTTAAGTCGCCGAAACAGCGGTCCGGAGGGGTGAGCGCATATGATTCCCTCCGGACCTTTTTAAGACTGCTCATCATTTGTCGTCATGGGGTGTCGTCATGGGTGCATCCCTGCTTTCCCGAAATCTCCATGACGGTTTCACCGCTCAACGGTGATCTGCGGGATGCCTTATCCTTCGTGTGGGTGCATGAGCTCCATGATGTTGTCATACATGAGCCACCAGATAAAAAACATGGATATAAAGGCGCACCATCCCGCGATGACCATATAAGGTTTGCCGACGGCGGCAGGTCCCAGGAGAAAGCCCAGCCCTAACGCGAGAACAAGTGCGAAGAGCGCGACAAATGCGCAAATGAGTTTCGTTCTTCCCATCTTGACGGCTGGAATGGCCAGAAAAGCGATCGGCACCAGGAGGGCAAACATATACCATGCGTTGCCTGCGGGATTTGCCAGACCCAGAACCTTGCCCTGGGTATTGAGGAGAAAAAAGCCAAGAAGCCAGCCGCCAAACAGCGCTACGATGCTGGCGAGATAGCTTTCCCCTTTGGCGATCAGCCACATGCCGGCAATAAACTCCAAAAGGCCCGCGAAAAACACGGCGTACATGGTTGCCCCTGCCGCGGCGTGGTCGATGGTCAGTTCTACTCCCAGCATCGCCAGAGAAAAGCCAAAGGCGCCCAGGGCAAATATGTTGGGGTTTCCTAATCGAGATTTCTCCATTTTTTCTCCTTTTCGAATTGATGTCGGTTTTAATGTGACAAGCAAGGCGCTATCCCGCTTCAGTCGTTGGCCTCCAGACGCCGTCATCCGTTTGTCATTACAAAAGTCGAAACATAAATCATAACCTCAACTTTCGAGTTTCATATGTCGGTGTCGGTTATCGTCATGAAAGTCGAAAGTTGAATCATAACCTGAAAGGTTACTTTCCGGTGCCGTACTTGAACGAAAGTTTCACGCGAGCCCTGTAGGCGGTAACCTTACCGTTTTCGAGTTTCATATCGAGTTTTGAGATCTCGGCGATTCTCAGGTCAACAAGACGCTCACTGCTGGTCTCGACGGCGTTTTTAGCGGCGTCTTCCCACGAAACGGTACTTGTTCCCACCAGTTCGATGATTTTATAGACACTGTCACTCATGTTTTTCCTCCGTTTTAAGTCGGTTTCCCGATGCACGATCCGGAACCTCTGACGGTTCATCTGCCTGCTTCAGGCAATGCATTTGGGGGTATCGGTGCAGTCCGGAAGACTGCACCTCGATTCGCGGCTAACCCTTGATGCTCCGCGGAAGGATCATCTGATGGTGTGGACAGATCGATTTTGGATTCTGATAGGCCGCACCCGTAAAGGCCACCAGATAATTTCGAAGGTCCTTCATGGCGACGATCTCGTCCACGAGACCGGTTTTAGCACAGAAGATCGGGCGGGATTTCTCGTGATACTCCCGGGCCATCTGGTTCATGCTCTCGATGACCGGATCCAGGGGCCTTCCCGCCTCTTTTTCCTTCACCAGTCGGCGCGCGTAAGTGGCAACGGCCGCAGTTTCGCCGTGCATGACGGATATCTCGGTGGCTACGGTTCCCAGGGTAAAGGCATTGTGCCGGTTGGCCGTCGGGCCTCCCATCACGTAGTGGGCCGCCGCGGATCCCTTTCTCAGAACGACGAGCATCATCGGAACATCCGTCTGTTGAATGGAATAGATCAGGGACTGTCCCAGTCCGAGTAGTTCCGCTTTTTCGGCCAGGTCTCCCACGTCGATACCGCTGGTATCCTGAAACCAGATGACGGGGACCCGATCCCGTCCGCACAAGGTCACGAATTCGTTCATCTTGATGAGGCCCTGGCGGTAGAGTTTTCCACCGATGCCCGGATAGTCGGCATATTCGGGATACTCTTTGCCCAGATACCCCTGCCGGTTTCCGATGCATCCGACGAGAAAGCCGTCTATTTTACACAGGCCGGTGTAGATCTCCGGGCCATAGCCGGGGCGAAACTCCATGTGCTCGCTGCCGTCCACCAGGCGTGCGAGGATCTCATCAAAATCATAGACTTTTTTAGGTTCAAGGGGCAGCAGCCGGTACAGCTCCTCCACTGAAAACCTGGGGTCTTTGGGCTCAGCAACGCGATAAAATCTCGGATGATAGGCGGGCATCTCCTTCATATAGGCCTTGAGGCCGTCCAGAACTCCCTGCTCTTCTTCGTACACATATCGAAAAAAGCCGGTTTCGTCGTAATGGATCTTTACGGATCCCGGCGGCTTGGATTTGAATTGTTTTGTCTTTTCGATCAGGATTTCGGCCGTCTCCTGGTCAAAATACCCCTTGGGGGCCATTCCGCTTACGATGCCGGCGCCCCCTACCGCGATGTTGCAGTTTTTGTGGGCGAAAAGAACCGCGGGGCTGATGCCCTGATATCCACCGCCTGCGGGGTTGGTTCCGTAGATTCCGGCCAGCACCGGCACGCCGAGCTGCGCCAGTTCGGCGTGTCTGAAAAACGGCGTGCCGGCCCCGCGGCGGTTGGCGTAAAATTTTTCCTGCTCGGGGAGTTTTGCGCCGCTGCAATTGACCAGCCAGACCAGCGGGATGTTCAATCGCTTGCTCAAATCGGTGGCCCGCAGGATATTTTCCGACTGCCCTGGCAGCCAGGCCCCGGCCATGACCTTGTTGTCAAACCCGATGATCACCGCCCATTTGCCGGAGATCTTGCCCAGGCCGTCTATCACATTGGTGGTCCCTTCATCGTTGGCCAGGGGATTGAAAAGCGTATGGAGGGGGTTCCAGGTCCCTGGATCCACGAGGTACTCCAGCCGCTGCCATACCGTCATCTCTCCCCTGGCATTGATTTTTTCAGTGGGAAAACCGGCATTCTTGACCTGATTGACCGCCTCGTTGATTTGTGCCTCGGCGTCTTCAATATTTTTGGTGTTGTCATCGCCGTCCCAGGTCATCCATCGGATACGCCCTTTTTTTAATTCGCTGCCCAGGTCCGTCATTTTTTCAAAGTAAGATTTCATGATTCTCTCTCCGTCCCAGTCGGTCCTAATGAATTTTGATCTATATCGTTTAAGATCGTTTAAGCTTCTTCAACTACGCCCAGCACGTCATCTTCTTCAACCGTGTCGCCGGCTTTGACCTTGACGGCCGTGATGGTGCCATTGCAGGGAATAAAAACCGGGGTTTCCATTTTCATGGCCTCGATCACCAATGCTTCATCATCTTCCTCTACCTTCATCCCGACTTCCATGCTGAGTCGAACAATCTTGCCCGCAAGGGGTGCTGTGATGTCTTGTGTCATGATTTCATTCTCCGTTTGATTGGATTCGTTTTTCGATAATTAGCGTTTCAACCGATCCGAGGGTCGGTCCCAAAATTTACAAGAAAACGACGTTTTCTTAGAAGGTCGTAAAGATAATCGGCAGCCGGCGACACACGTGAAACCGGAATCAGGATCCGAGCAGTGTCAGGAAAACGCCGGCGGCGATAACCGTGCCGATCACGCCGGCGACGTTTGGTCCCATGGCGTACATGAGCAGGTAGTTCTTCTTATCCGCCTCGGCCCCGACCTTGTGAACCACCCGCGCTGCCATGGGAACGGCGGAAACGCCAGCTGCACCCAGGAGGGGATTGATTTTATCCTTGGAAAACAGATTCATCAACTTGGCCAGGATGATGCCTGTCGCGGTGCTCACCATGAAGGCAAACAGTCCCAGGAAAAAGATGAAGATCACCTTGGGCTGGAGGAAGTTTTCGGCGGTCATGGTGGCGCCCACCGGCAGCCCCAGGAATATCGTCACGATATTGAGCAACTCGTTCTGGGCGGCGTGGGTAAGTCGCTCCACCACCTTTGCCTCCCGAAACAGATTTCCGATCATGAACATGGCGATCAAGGGCGCTGAAGCGGGGATGAGCAGGATAATCAGAATCGCCGAGACGATGGGGAAGAGAAGTTTTTCCAGGCGACTCACCTTCCGGCCTTTTGACATGCGAATGGTGCGCTCTTTCCGGGTAGTCATCAGCCTCATGATCGGCGGCTGAATGATGGGGACCAGCGCCATGTAGGAGTAAGCCGCAACCGCTGTGGTGCCGAGCATGTGTGGGGCCAGTTTCGACGCCAGAAAGATCGTTGTCGGGCCGTCGGCGCCGCCGATGATGCCGAGCGTAGCGGCCTCGTTCAAATTGAAAAAACCCGTGGCGTATGCGGCGAAAAAGGTCAGGTACACGCCGCCCTGGGCACCGGCGCCAAGAAAAATGAGCTTGGGATTGGCCAGCATGGGGCCGAAATCGGTGAGTGCCCCAAGCCCCAGAAAGATCAGGGGCGGAATGACTTCCCACTGGATGCCGTAATGGTAGAATCGCCAGAGCAATCCCTCGTGGGGCGCCATCAGGGCAGCCAACGGGAGATTGGCAAGAATGATCCCGAATCCGATCGGCAGGAGCAGCATCGGTTCGTAATCCTTGGCAATGGCAAGATAGATGAGAATAAAACCGATCAGCCACATGACCAGCATCCCAGGGGTCAAATAAAAAAATCCGGAGGTCTTGAACAGGGAAAACAGGTTTTCAGTCATTTCTCTTCCTTCTTGCTTACCAATTTGTCTGTCACGAGAGTCGTCACTCTTATACCGGCATACAATAGCGTCATGCCGATAAACACACCCCCGAGCCCGGCTATCATTACTCCCACAGCTTGTAACACCGTTTTTCTCCCTATAGTAGTGATTGCTGCATCGGCCGCTTCATGAAACATCCTTTTGGTTTTCCGGATTTCATCAATCCGCGGCCGAGTCAGGATAAAAGTTTGAATGCCCTGATTCAAATCCGCAATTTCTCCCGGTTAAAACCCATTGGGCCAGATTTGCCAACCCTGGGTCCGGATCCGGTCGCGGGCTTGAAGGTGAAACCCTCCACAGGTTTCAATTCATCGCCTGAAACCGCGTTATCCATTTACCGGTTGGCCTTTCTGACCCCCAGCTGATCCAGGGCGATGATCATCTTGCAGATATTGGCCGAACCCTCCACCATGTAATAGGTGGGTGCGTCGCGGTAGAAGCGGGCGACGGGGTACTCGGTGGAGTAGCCGTAGGCCCCGAGGATGCGCATGGCGTAATTGGCGCACTTGCTCACGGCTTCGCCGGCGGCATACTTGGCCATGGCCACGTCGAGGCCGTTGTTGAGCCGGCCCTCGTCCTTTGCCGCGGCAGCCTTGTAGGCCAGAAGACGGGCCGCCTCCACCTCGACGGCCATCTGGGCGATCATGTCCTGGTTCATCTGGAAATCGCCGATGGGCTTGCCGAACTGGCGGCGCTCGTTGCAGTACTTGATGGCGGCGTCCAGGCAGGCCTGGGCGAGCCCAACGCCGCCGGCGGCGGCTGAAAGCCGGGTGTGGTTGAGGGATCCGAAGACGATCCTGGCGCCGTCGCCGGGCTTGCCGAGGATGTTCTCCTTGGGCACCTTGACGTTGTCGAGGAAGAGCTCGCCGGTGGGGGAGGCGTGGGATCCCAGCTTCTCCAGGTTGGAGGTCTTGATGCCGGGGAAGTTTCTGGGTTCGATGACGAAGGCCGAAAGCCCCCGGGAGCCCGCCGCCTTGTCGGTGTAGGCATAGTAGATCAGCACGTCGGCCTGGGCCGCGTTGGAGATCCAGGTCTTGGAGCCGTTGAGGAGCCAGTGGTCCCCTTTGTCCTCGGCCGTGGAGGACATGGCCATGACGTCGGAGCCGGCGTCGGGCTCGGTGATGCCGAAGCCGCCCAGGAATTCGGCGCTGGAGAGCTTGGGGACGTATTTCTTCTTGAGGGCCTCGCTCCCGTAAGTCAGGATGGTATAGGCGCACCCCAGCACCTCCATGTTGAGCTGGACCCGGAGCGCGGAGGAGCCCCTTGCGATCTCCTCGGTGACGATCATGGCCGCGAGCCATCCCTGGTCCATGCCTTCGCCGCCGTACTCCTCGGGAATCACCGTCCCGAAGAAGCCCAGCTCGCCCATGGGTCGGACGGCCTCCTCGTATGGGAAGTGATTCTCGTTGTCCCACTGGTCGGCGAAGGGGACGATCTTCTTGTTGACGAAGTTGCGGACCTCTTTCTGCAGCATCTGTAGTTCTTTGGATAAGTTGAAATCCATATTTCCTCCTGATACAGTTTGTAACGGCCTGTCTTCCCGTTTTTCCGACACCGGAACAGCCTTGTCGGCGTCCGATTCTGTCATGAACCGGCGTCGGGGTGTCGGGATCGACAGGCCGATAGATTTTAATCCCTATTTGGACGCGAATTCCTTCAACATGAACCGCTTGATCTTTCCCGTAGCGGTTTTCGGTAACTCCTCCATGAAATCGATCCATCGGGGATACTTGTAATGGGCCAATTTGCTCTTCACGTATTCCTTGAGTTCCTTCTCCAGTTCGGGCGACGGCTCAAAACCTTTGTTCAATACGACAAAGGCCCGGGGTTTGATCAACTGATCCTTGTCCGGCGAACCGGTTACGCCGCATTCCAGCACGGCCGCGTGTTCCATAAGGCATGCCTCCACCTCGATGGGAGAAACCCAGATGCCGCCGGCTTTGAGCATGTCGTTGGATCGGCCGACGTAAAAGAAGAACCCTTCTTCATCCTCGAAAAATTTGTCGTCGGTGTTGATCCATGCCCCGAGCATAGTGCTTTTGGTTTTCTCGTGTTTGTTCCAGTAGTAAGCGGCGATGCTGTCACCCTTGATGAGCAGGGTGCCGATCTCGCCCTTGGGCAGATCAGCCAGGTTTTCGTCCACGATTCTCGCTTCGTATCCCGGAACGATCTTGCCCGTGGATCCGGGACGCATGGCGTCTCTGCGATTCGAGATGAAGATATGCGCAACTTCCGTCGAGCCGATGCCGTCCATAATGGGCACCCCGAACCGCTCCTTCCACCGTTTGAAGATTTCCGGCGGCAGCGCTTCACCGGCCGAAACACAGATCTTGACGGGCCCCAGAGTCCCCTCGTTGGTCAGCATCGCACCGAACAAGGTGGGAACGCCGAAAAATATGGTTGCGCCATGGGTGTTGATCACATCATACATGGCATCGGGGGTCGGTCTCCCCGGATGATAGATCGCGGTGGCGCCTACGCTGAAGGGGAAATAGAGCCCGTTTCCCAGTCCATAAGCGAAAAAAAGCTTGGCTGCGGAAAAACAGCGATCATCCTCCTGAACCTGGAGGACCTGTTTACCATAGGTCTCCGCGGCAAAAACCATATCGTGCTGCAGATGAACGGTGCCCTTGGGCTGTCCTGTGGAACCGGAACTGTACAGCCAGAAGCAGGCGTCGTCGGGCGTGGTGGGTGCCGCGTCCAGAAGAGGGGACTGGTCGGCGATCCAGGAGGTAAAATCGATATCGTCGGTTTTTCCGGTGCCGTTGACGACGATCACATGTTCCAGGAACTTCAGGTTTCCGCGGATGTCGGTAAGGTTTTCCAGTAATTCCGAATTGATGACCAGCACCCGGGCCCGGCTGTCGTTGAGAAAATACTGGTAATCCTTGGGCCGCATCAGGGTATTGAGATTGATGGGCACCGCACCGATCTTGATGGCACCGAAAAATGCCTGGGGATAGATTTCGGTATCCAGCAGCAGCAAGGCCACCCGCTCCTCCATGCGGACCCCCAGAGCCCGCAGACCATTGCCGATTCGGTTGACCCCTTCCTGGATCTGTCCGTAGGTCAGCTGACGATCCTCGCAAACAACCGCGACTTTGTCCTTACGGCCTTCACGAATGTTGCGATCCACAAAATAATCTGCCGCATTGAAATGTTCCGGTAACTTGATTTCAAACCCCATGTCTGGACTCCTTTGTTGGTTTATGAGCTGAAAAATATGGATTACATTTTTTCAAGCAGAGAGAAGACGGGGATGGAAGACAGACAGCATTTTGCGATCGTCTCATCGTTTCTCCCTGATGGTCGTCTCGATATTTGTGCCCGAGAGATTCAGCTTGCTCGGGAGGACTGCCGGCATATCAGGGAATAACGCAATGTATGTGCCAAAACATTGAATCAAATTTATTATTTGATAATATTTATAAAAAATTGATTTCATATGGTTTTGAAGTTTTTCAAGACCATCGTTAAATTTATTTTTTCGTATACCCATGAAAAATTCTTTCCATCGACGGAAAAGAATTTTCACCGCTTCTCGCAGGGCGAGGCGAGGTCGTACTTTCGGATCTTGCTGCGGAGCGTCGGCAAGGAAATGCCCAACAGGCTTGCGGCCTGGTTTCGATTCCAGCCGGCCTGGATCAGTACCTGCTGAATATGCTTACGCTCCATTTGGGTCAGCGCGGTTTGACCTTGGTTCGGTTCGGAGCTCCCGGTGTTGAGGACCAGGGCCTTTTCGATATCCTCCAGAAGGATGACATTCCCCCGGGATTGAACCGCCGCTGACAAGATCAGATTTTCGAGTTCCCGAACGTTCCCGGGCCAGGGGTGTGCCATGAGTCTCGGGATGACGCCCTCTTGAAACTTAAGAATCTCGAGTCTCATTTCCCGATTGGCTTTCAGCAGAAAGTGTCGTGCCAATTCGGGAATATCTTCGACACGTTCCCGGAGCGGCGGCACATTGATCGTTACGACCTTGAGCCGATAAAAGAGATCCCTCCGAAACAGGCCATCTCTGACCATGTCGGCCAGATTGCGATTGGTGGCGGCGATGATTCGGCCATTGGATCGATGCCATTTGTGGCCGCCGACGCGCATGAATTCCCGACGCTCCAGAAAGCCGAGAAATTTTCCCTGCAACCCCAGCGGCAATTCGCCGATTTCGTCTATAAACAGCGTGCCGTTGCCGGCCAGTTCGAGTTTCCCGATTTTGGTCTGGACGGCACCGGTAAAGGCCCCCCTCTCATGGCCGAACAACTCGCTTTCCAGCAGGGTTTCGACGACGGCAGAACAGTCCACCGTGATCATCGGTTCGTTGCAGGTGGGGCTGTTGTGATGGATCACCCGGGCGATCAATTCCTTGCCTGTCCCGGTTTCCCCCAGAATCAGAGCGGTAGCGCGGTTCTGGCACAATACGCCGATGGTTTTGAAGACCTCGCACATTTTCTCGCTCTTACCGATGATGGCACCGCCCGATGTCGATTCGGGTTTCGGTTCGGCATGCGTGCATTCCCGTTCGGCAACCAGTACGCTGAAGGCTTTCTCCACTGCCGCCTCGATCTCATCGGCATCCAGCGGCTTGAAGATGTAGTCGTAAGCACCATATTTCATGGCGGTGATGGTGGTTTCCATGTCATGGTGCGCAGTGATCATGATGACCTTAGGGGCCCGGGGCAGGGCGTTCAGGGTTTTCAGGACCTCGAATCCGCTGTGGTCCGGGAGGTGTACGTCCAGAATGACCACATCGGGTGAAAATGTCGTGCATGCCTCGAGACCCTGGGCGGCAGAAAGTGCCGTGCTCACGTCGTGGTCCTTTTCCGTGAGAAACATCTCCAGGGATTCCAGGATGGGGCGCTCATCGTCAATAATGAGTATTTTTGCCATGATTTCCTCTTGCAGGCAGAATCAGATAAAAAGCGGTCCCCCGTGATATTCGGCGATCGATATCTACGCTGCCTCCGTGTGCGGCGGCGACCCGTTTGACGTTGGTAAGGCCCAGACCGGTGCCCTGGCTTCTGGTGGTATAAAACGGTTCGAAGATCGCTTCGGCGATGTCGGCGTGAACACCCTTCCCATAATCGCGAACCCCGATAACCACCTCCGGTACCGGCCTTTCAGGCCGAAAAAGCGTGCTCAGTTTGATGGTTCCGTCTTCGGGGGAAGCCTCGATGGCGTTGAGCAGCAGATTGATCACCGCCTGCTGGATTTTTTCCGGATCCAGCACCACTTCGGTGATCCGGTCATCCAGGTTCAGGTGCACGATGAGCCGTTTTTCCCTGCAGTTGATTTCCAACAATTCGATACACCGCGAGATCAGGCTGTTCAGATCGCAGGGCTGGCGTTTGAGAGACATGGGCTTTGCAAAGTCCAGGAGTTCGTTCAGGATGTTTTCAAGCCGGTTGACCTCGCCTACCGAAATGTCGATGCGCCGCTGGTCGTTACCTTGAAGCATGTTGTTTTTTTTCAGGATTTGCAGATTGAGCTTTATGGCTGACAATGGATTGCGAATTTCGTGAGACAGCGACGCCGTGATCCGTCCGATGGTGGCCATACGCTCGGCATCTCTCACCCGTTTTTCCATTTTAACCCGCTGGGTGATGTCCCGACAAAGACCGATCGTCGAGCACCGATTCTGGAAACGGGTGTTTTTGATGGTGATTTCCGTGGGGAAGCATTTTTCGTCCTGTGTCAGCCGCATATACTCGAGAATTAAACCCTCGTGGTGAGGTTCTTCGCCATAGGCCTGAATGCCATCGAACTTGCCGCGGTCTTCATTGACGATAAACCGGACAAAAGGCTGGTGCAGGACATCTTCCATAGCATAGCCGTGCATCCGGCAGAAGGCCTTGTTGGCATAGACCACCCGGCCGTCATGAATAGCCATGTAGCCGTCCTGGATCTCCTCTACCAGGGTTTTGTAGTTCATCTCGGATTCGCGCAGCTCCGAGGTGCGCACCTCGACCTCGGCTTTCAATTGGGCCGCCAGATCCACCAGTTGCTTTTCATGAAGTTCCTGGAATCGATCGCTGAATCGGAAAATCGTATAGGCCAGGCAGCGATTCAGCGGGACAAGAACAGGGTAGAGATTCTCCCGACCGGATTCGGCACACACCATGGGCAGCACAACATCGCGGTAGAGCTCGAAGGCTTGCTGGACGTCCTGAAGCGCAAAGCCGGCCTTCAGGCGAAGACGGGTGATAAAATCGATGAAGTGATCGATGCAACGATAATCAGCGTCGGTGATGACCTTGAAATTGGCCTCGAAGGCCTGTCCCACCGTTTCGAGCAACTCGTACCTGGGACGCCGGGCATACGGGGAGTCGCCGCTCGCCAAAAGCCGATCCACCCATTGATGAATGATGGATGTCCGGTTGCACTTTAGAAAATCCGACCAGTCGAATGCTTGGGATGATACGCTTTTGACGGTATCATCGCTACCGGTTTCGGATTGCACACTCTTGATATGCCGAACCGGTCCAGGGTCGGTTGTGAGGGCTCACCCCTTCCCCAAAGCGTCGATCAGTTGTCGGGAGTTCATCACCCGAAGCAGGGGGTCGAGGGGCGTGCGGCGATAGCAGTTCAGGATCTGTTCGTGAACCTCCCTGGAAGCAGCGGCGGTGCAGTCCTCCAGCAGGACTGCTTTATAGTCGAAACACAGGGCGTCCATGGCAGTGGTCAGGACACAGACATTGGTGGAGACGCCGGCCACGGCGCACAGCGTGACGCCCCGCTGTTTCAGCAACTTATCCAGTTCTGTCCCGAAGAAGGCCGAGAACCTGGGTTTGGGGAGCCAGAGGTCTTCGGGGCTGCGATCCAGTTCGTCAGCGACTTCGGCGCCGGGGGTACCGGCCAGGGCGTGGGGTTTCATCCGTCCTTTGAAGATGAAGTCGTCCTCGTGAAAGGCATCGGTAGAGAAGACGATGGGCCAACCCTGTTTTCGAAACGCGGCGGTCAAGACGTTGATGGGTTCCACGATCTCCCGGGCGAAAGGGGTGACGGGGAAGCGGTTGGCCGCGTCGAAGGTGTCCTTGACCAGATCGATGATCAGAAGCGCCGGTTTTTCGGTGGTACCCTGTATCATAGGTTATCCCTTCATCGAAGCATGGCGACCGGCTGACGCGTCAGCCGGCCGCCGTGCCTCAGGAGGCCCGACGGCAGGAGAGGCCGCCGGGGGGGTATCGACGTTCATTCAGGCCGGCAGATGCCGGAGAGTCTATTCGGCCTTCTGAAATACATAGTTCAACTGCCCGTTGGGGAGCACGTTGGAGACGGCTTTCATAGACATGCCGATCTCCATCTCCTCGAGGGGGATGTCTGCGGCGATTCTGCCGAACACCTTGAAATCGCCGTAGTCGAGCAAAGCGATGGCATAGGGGAGATCGCCGTCAAAGCCCCTGGGGGCATATTCGAGACGGCTGTAGGATACCAGACGGCCGGTGCCCGAGACCTCGAACCACTCCATATCGCTCGACAGGCAGTCGCAGCAGTCGGCCCGGGGCGGGAAAAAGCGCCGGTTGCATTTTTTGCAGAGGGTTCCAGTGACCTTGCCGGCTTCCAGATGATCGATGAAGTCGTTGACTTTGGTGGTGTCGGTAAAGCTTACCGTACCGAATTTCTTGAAACGTACATCCGCTTCTTTTTTTGGGGTTGTCATGTAATTAGCCCTCCTATCGTCCCAGGATGGTGACGTTGCCGTAAAGTCCGACACCGCCGATATTATGCACCAGCCCGATTTCCGGATCCTTGACCTGCATGGGTCCGGCCTCACCCCTGAGCTGGAGGACGATGGTTCGGACCTGGGAGCCGCCCGTGGCCCCGATGGGATGACCCTTGGACAGGAGCCCGCCATCCACGTTGACGGGGATGCTGCCCTCCTTGTAGGTCTCCTTGCCTTGAATCAGCTCCTTGCCCTCGCCGGGCTTGGCGAAGCCGAGATTCTCGTAGGCCATCATCTCGGCGATGGTGAAACAGTCATGCACCTCGGCCACGTCGATCTCTTTCGGGCCGACGCCGGCCATCTTATAGGCCTGATCCGCGGCCTGACGGGCCACGGCAAGTCCGGCCAGATCGTCCCGACCGGTCATGTTCACCGACGCCGAGGCGGCGCCCACGCCCAGGACCCAGACCGGCTTTTTCGAAAAGGTTTTGGCGCGCTCTTCGCTGACGACGATGAGGCAGGAGCTCCCGTCGGCATTGGCGCAGCAGTCTCCAACCCGGAGCGGGCTGGCCACCGGCCCGGCCATGGTCTGTTCCGGGTCGGCGAACATCTCCTCGGTGACCGGCTTGCGGTACACGGCCCGGTCGTTGATCTGGCCGTAGGTGGCGGCCTTGACACGGATGGCGGCCAGATCCTCGGGACGCGTCCCGAATTTTTTCATGTGGGCCTGGGCATGCAGGGCGTAATAGGCCGGCATCATGGTGCCGAAGGGGCTTTCCCACTGAATGTCGGCGCCGCGGCCCATCCGCTCCTGCGATTCGGCCGAGGAGATCTCCGACATCTTCTGAAATCCCAGCACCGCCACGGCATGATGGAGCCCGGCGGCCACCAGCGAATAGGCGAGCTTCAAGCCGGTGCTGCTCGACGAACACAGCGTCTCCACATAAAAAGTCGGCTGAGGATTGAGACCGAGGTACTCGGCGAAAATGCCTGCCGGGGATCTTTGTTTGTCATACTCCGGCGCCGAACAGACCACCGAGGCGTCAATGTCGCCTGCGGTCATGCCGGCGTCGGTCATGGCTTCCTTGAAAGCTTCGAATGTCAATTCCCGGATCGATCCGGGATACTTGCGTACAAAGCGGCTCTGTCCCACGCCGATGATCGCGACTCTGCCCATACTGTCCTCTCTTGATGTCAGCCTGCCGGATGGTCCGGCAGGCCGGTTGGATTGAAGTTGGATTAAATGTACTGGCCGCCGTCGACCTTGATGACCTCGCCGGTGATGTGCCGGGCACGATCCGAGGCGAGAAAGGCGATGACGTTGGCCAGGTCTTCGGGTTGGCCCACCCGCTTCAGGACGATTTCCCCCATGGCCATGTCGACGATCTTGTCGCGGGCCTCGGACTCCCTCAGCATGGCGGTTTCGATCAGACCCGGTGCCACGGCGTTGACGTTGACCCCGAATCCGCCGAGCTCCTTGGCCACGGCTTTGGTATAGCCGATGATGCCCGCCTTGGAGGCCGAATAATTGGTTTGTCCGAACTTGCCCCGGAGCCCGTTGATGGAGGTCACGTTGATGATCTTCCCGGATTTCTGGTCCTTGAACAGGGGGGCCGCGTGGCGGGTGAAGTTGAAGTAGCCCTTGAGGTTGACCTCGATGACCCGGTCCCATTGTTCTTCCGTCATTTTCCAGCAGACGCCGTCCCAGTTCATCCCGGCGTTGTTGACCAGGATGTCAAGGCCGCCGAAGGCTTCCACGGTGGCTTTGACCACCGCTTCGGCCTGGGAAAAAGAGGCGATGTCGCATTGAATGCAAAGGGCTTTTCGCCCCATTGCGACAATCCGGTCCCGGACTTCCTCGGCCGCCTCCTTGTGCTTTCGATAGGTCAAACAGACATTGGCGCCTTCTTCGGCCAACATCAGGGAAGCAGCGGTGCCGATGCCCTGTGATCCTCCGGTGACGATGGCGTTTTTACCTTCCAGTAACATAGTGCCTCCTCGTTATTTCTTGGGTTTGGCCAGAACGGCGGCCATGAACTCATCGTCGAAGGCGTCCCCGTTGACCTGGCGTCTTCGGAATTCAATGAAGTCGATGGTGTCGCGACCCGTCAGTTTCTTGGTGTTGAAGGCGTTGAATCCCAGAAAGGCCTCGCCGTTCATGTTGGCGGCCAGCCAGTGGCGGTTGATGACCTTGGCCTGATCCCAGTAGAATTTCTTTTTCAGCCGGATGCCCTCGATGGTTTTGATGACGCAGCCCGGGAAGAGATTGGTGAAGGTCCAGAGAATATTGTCGATCTCCTTGTCGAGCCGCTCGAAGTCGGCGGACATCGATTTGATCTTGTCTTTGGCGGCTTTGGCCTCGTCGCCGGCCTTGAACTCCCCGTAGACCAGCTGCCCGCCGTCCAGGTATTTGTCGGTGATCACCAGGGGGTTGCAGATCCATTCGCCGTTCTCCTTGAGGACCGGCACGCATTTGGTGATGAGCCCAAGCCGGCTCATTTTGTAGGCGCTCCAGAGCTCGCACGAGACGCTGTTCCACATGGCCTGCTCCATGGGCAGCATCCAGGGAAGGAAATCGGTGCTCCCGCCGTCCGGCGCCGATCCGTGCCGTGCGCCGGCCTGTCCGAAAATGGCCAGGTCGCTGGACACGGTCAAATCGGTGGCCATCCCGATCTCCTGGCCGCCGCCCACCCGCATGCCGTTCACCCGGCAGATCGTCGGCTTCTTGCATGTGAGGATGGCGTCCACCATGGCGTTGAAGAGATCCATGTAAATACCGTATTCATTGGGGCGGCGGGCGTAATACTCCGCATACTCCTTGGTGTTCCCGCCGGTGCAGAAGGCCCTGTCCCCGACGGCGGTGAAGACGCAGGCCACGACGGAGGTGTCTGCCGAGGCCCGGTGAAAACCGGCGATCACGGCCTTGACCATTTCGGTGGTGTAGGAGTTGTACTGGTTGGGGTTGTTGAGGGTGACCCAGGCCGAGTAAAGTCCTTCAACGGCATTGCCCTGGGGATCGATGATCGGTTTCTTTTCGAAAATCACCCCGGGCGCTTCCTTCGAAAAAATATCTTCCCCCCACAGGTGGTGATCCTTTACACCGAATTCTCTCGGCAGCCATTTGATATCGCTCATGTCGTTAACCTCCTTGCAAGCCATCTTTTTGTGTATAGTCAGTTTCAGATACCGTCATCCTGTCAGTCGCCGTATCATACGACTGATTGTAGAATCTTTTTTCATCACCTGAAAGGCGATCCCGATCAGGTGATTTGCTCGAGCATTTGGGTTCGCAGCGAATCGCGGCGATTTGCAGGGCAGCAACCCGGGAAAGGCCGCTGATAATGCATAAGACAGTCAGGGCGGCGGGATCAGGGTTGGCGGCATCGAACCATCAGTGCAGGCACAGGCCCTTTTCCTTTTATCGGTTTTTCCACTCCGGTTTTCGCTTTTCTTCAAAGCTTTTGATGCCTTCCAGCGTATCTTCGGTCTTCATGAGGGTGTTGAGAAACAAATCGCTGACCCCGGCGATCCCCCGAGCCATATCCATGCCCAGATGTGCCTTGACGGCCTTTTTGTTCAGCCGCAGGATCAGCGGGCTGTTGTACCGGATCTCTCCGATCAGGGTGTTCAGGTCGGCCTCGAAATTCTCAGGCGCGGCAAGCTGGGAAACCAGCCCCATGGCGAAAGCCTGGGCTGCGGTGTAGCGCCTTCCCGTTGTGCAGATCTCGATAGCCTTGGCGGGTCCCACCAGTTGCGGGAGACGAAACGCCGCATAGGGAGGGAAAAAGCCCAATTTGATTTCCGGTTGGCCAAACACGGCTTTTTCCGACGCGACAATCAGGTCGCAGGCGATGGCCACTTCCATGCCGCCGCCGAGACAAGCGCCGTGAACCGCAGCGATGGTGGGAACTTCGATCCGGTCCAGGTTTTCAAAAATGCCGTTGAAGGTCTGGATCATGTCGTCCACCAACTCGGGTTTGTGATCGCCCACCTCGACGCCGGCACACCAGCTGGGACCTTCGCCGGAAAGCACAAGGCATTTGAGAGCGGCATCATCCGCGAGTTGCTTCAGCACAGTGTTGAGTTCCCTCATCATGGCGATATCGAGTACATTGTGCTTGGGTCTGGCCAGCTTGACGGTCGCCACGCCTTCGGTGTTTTCCAACTTCAGATAGTTCAAGGTCATTGATCGTTTTCCTCGGCTTCATTGTAGTTATAAAAAAGCTGTTATGTAACTGCACTGTTACAAGACTTGGTTTGTCCTTGTCAAGAAAAAAATTCTAGCGGCTCAAATTGTTTCTAATGACTGGAGCGCATTCAGCGTTTTTCCATCTGCCGCTCAACAGATGAAAATATCCGTGGGCACCTCACTGAGCATTTCGGCCCCTGTTTCGGTGACGACAAACATGCTTTCAATGCCTGCTGAAAATTGTTTTTCGAACACCATTTTGGGCTCGAGAGCGATGGTCATGCCTGGTGTCAGGACATCTTTTCTACCTTTAGCCACAAAGGGCGGTTCGACCAGTTCGACGCCCACGCCGTGTCCGATGAACTTTACCTTGTAGCCGGGCGGACCGAGATATTGATCCGCATATCCCAACTGATGGGCTCTGGAGACTGAAACCTCAAAGAGTTCGTCGACGCTGACACCAGGTTTTACCGCTTCAAGGACCGAATTGTGGATATCGACGACCGCACGGCACGCATCCTCGGCCGGTTTGGGCATGTCGCCGATGGCGAACATCCGGGTTTCGTCTGAATGGTAGCCGTTGATCACGATCCCCAGGTCGATCATGATGGGTTCTCCGGCCGCCAGAAGTTTGCCGGATGCACCGCACGGAAAGGCCGGAGAGGTACCCATGCCGCTTGCCGGGGCGTCCAGCAGGCCGACCATGCCGCCGCTTTCGCCCGACAATACGTGCCAGTTGTAAATTTCGCTCCGGTAGTCCCTGACCCGAAGCCCGGCGGCATGGCCGTGCTTTCTGGCGTAAGCCTCATAGATTCCGGAAAATTCGATTTCCGAAATTCCCGGTTGGATCACTGTCCTAATATAATTGAAGACGGCGGCGGATAGCCGGGTGGTTTTTTTCATCTGGGCGATTTCCCACCGGGATTTGACCATGCGTGTGTTCAGGATGAGGAGGGAGGCGTCCGCGCATTTTTCGGGGCCGAGAATTTTGCGGTAAAACCGGAACTCGTTTACCGGCATGACATCGAGTTCAAATCCGATCTGTTTGGCCGTGCCGCCATAAATATCGCTGATCAGGCCGGGGAGATTCCTGACGGAGTTGATTTCTATTTTGCGCGCTATGGCCGATTCCACTTCCGCCCTTGGCATGTATTTCCTGACGAACAACGTCGGGGCCGCTTCCGCCGGAATATACAAAACGGCATTCTGGGCAGTCCCCGAAAAATAGTACAGATCCTGATGCTGAACAATGAACACGGCATCCATGCCGGTTTTTTGCATAGCGGTTTGCAGGTTGGCGATCCGCTGATCGATTTCGCTCCTGGGAACTTTAAACGGGTTGATGGATTCAACGGAATTCATCTTGTCACTCCTTTTGCTTGATCCGTCCACACGATGCCGCCAGTTGAACCGGAGTATCATTATGGTTTTAATTGTGTTTACATTATAGCTACAACGTGATAGTGCTCCATTGCAAGAAAAAAATGTGTGAATATGCCCATATCGGGCTCAACTCGTTTGAATAACATGGTTATACGGGTAGAGACGTTTCCAGAGAGTACCGGCTTCCGGTATGTGTTGAACCAAACAAAAAGGTCTGGACCGCAACCATTCTAACAGACCCTGCATCAGCGTTTTCAGACGCCCGTGAGACATAGAAAGACAACGCATGGATTTAAATCAGTACTGCCCTGAAAAGGTTCTGGATGCTGCAAAGGCCATATCAAACATCAGGCAGGGAAGCCGGGTCTTTATCGGCACCGGCTGCGGTGAGCCTCAGCATCTGATCAAAACCATGGTACAGGATATGAATATGCAGGACATCATGGTATACCAGATGCTTTCCTCCACCCTGTCACAGTTTGTGGAAGATGAAACCTTCCTGAAGCGTTTCTCCCTCAAATTGTTTTTCATCAGTTGGGCCATGAGAAGGGCGGCTTCCGTGGGGAAGATCGACTACATCCCCACGTATCTTTCCCAGATCCCGAAGCTTTTTTACAGCGGCAGGATCGCGTTGGATGTGGCGTTGATTCAGGTCAGTCCTCCGGATGCGTTCGGGTATTGCAGCCTTGGCGTATCGGTCGACATCACTCTCGCCGGCATGACATCAGCCAAACTGGTCATCGCCCAGGTCAATTCCAGAATGCCCAATACATGGGGAGACAGTTTTGTCCATGTGGATGACATCGATTATTTTGTGCTGCATGACGAGCCTCTCGTCGAATCCGTTCGCATTCTCAACGAGAGTGAAACGGAAATCAGCCGCCGTATCGGGATGTATATCTCCCAGGTCGTTGACGACGGCGCCACGATCCAGATCGGCTTTGGCTATCTTCCCAATGCCGTCTTGAAATTCCTGGACAAGAAGAAAGACCTGGGTATCCACACCCAGGTGATCACGGACGGTCTGCTTTCGCTCCTGGAGAAAAAGGTCATCACCAACAAGAAAAAGACCTTTATCCCCGGAAGAATCGTGGCATCTCTGTGCATGGGATCACAAAAAATTTATGATTACGTTCACAACAATCCCATGTTCTATTTCCGATCGTCGGATTTTGTGAACAACCCGAAGGTCATCGCTCAGAACGACAATTTCATCTCCATCAGTTCGGCACTGCAGGTGGATCTGACCGGACAGGTATGTGCGGATTCGCTGGGAAATAAATTTTACAGCGGTATCGGCGACCAGGTGGATTTTCTGCGGGGGGCCGCCTTGTCGGACGACGGCTTCTCCATTATCGCGCTGCCGTCCACGGCGCACACTGAAAAGGGTACTGTTTCAAGGATTGTCGCCAGCCTCAGCGACGGCGCCGGTCTGGCGACAACGCGTGCGGACGTCGATATCGTCATTACGGAATACGGCATTGCCGAACTTCAGGGAAAAAGCATTTATCAGCGTGTCATGGAGCTCACCCAGATCGCCCATCCCCAATTCCGGAACGATCTGATCGAGGAAGCCAAATCCCGGGGCTATATCTTTCCGGATCAGCTTCCGCCGGCGGCCGAGGACCTTATTTTTCTTGAGGAATATAAGGAATCCATGGAGTTGAAAAACGGAAAAACAATTCTATTCCGTCCCCTGCTGCCGTCTGATGAGTTTGCATACCGGAATTTTTTCTACTCGCTTCGGAAAGAGACTATCTACAGGCGGTTTTTTTACGAGAAAAAAATTTTCTCCCATGAAATGATTCAGGGTCAATATGCAGGTGTGGATTATCGAAGAAACATGTTCCTCATCGGATTGGTCCAGAAAAAGCGCCATAAGCAGATTGTCGCCATCGGGACCTATCTGGATTCAGGGAACTCTCTGGCGGAGGTCGCCTTTGTCGTACGGGAAGACTACCAGGGTATGGGCATTGCCTCATTTCTACTGAAACAGCTTGAACGCATTGCCCGAAAGAACGGATTTACCATGTTTACCGCCACAACCCTTCGCGAGAATGCATCCATGTGCCATGTATTTAAAAAGCGGTATCCCAACGCAACATACAGCTATGAGAGCAGCGAGATTGAAATTGTAATGGATTTCAGTGACTCTGATAAAGAACCTACGTGAAATGGGAATGCAAGTATCAATTTGGCAGTTAAACAGCTGAACATACCGCATAGCGAATTTCAGGATGCTTCAGGTACTTCATCACTCGAGTCGGTAGTTTTGAAGCCTGCGCAGGCGTGATATCGCTTTTTTCTTCAATTGAGCTTTCGTTCTCGCCGATACGCTTGGATGGACACCAGCCTTGAGTCGCAGTTGAGATATTTATCCGGATACGCTTCATCAAATTATTTTTCTACCACCCTGGGGTGCTGTCCGAAAGCCCGCCTCAGCGGCCTCCGGTGCGTAAACCCCCATCGCTTCAGTTATTTATCAATCGGCCGTATGGGCATGTTGGTGGAAAAGCGCTCTTTGATCAGGTGTTGGACCGCGGCGTGGAGTGCATCCAAAGCGCGATAGACAATTTGAGCCGGTCAGGAATTTGTCGTAAATGGTCTTCTGAACCTCTTTTTCCTGATCCGGACTCAAGGTCCGGCAACTGCCGTGCCGGCGGCCGCGCTTTTCGATCTGGATCGCCTTTGCTCCCTCACGCTCATATTTTTTGCGTTACTCGCAAACGGTCATGAAATGAACCCCGACAATTTCTGCGATCTCTTTGTATTTTCTTCGGATTTACGAAGTCGAATTGCCTGATTTCCGATTAGCTGCCGTACTTCCGGCGCAAGTTTGCGTGCATCCATGTTTTCCATTTATTGCCATGGGCAATTGCCAGGTTAATAGTCTGCCATCGTTGTCGGTCAGAGCTACATGCAAGAGGCTGGCTGGCGTTATTGGCAAGACGCCATACTCTGCATGCAAAATGTCGGGTTAAATCTATAAAATTGGAATATTTTTCTTGACACGCAAATCAAGCCTTGGTAAATTCTCACTTAACGATAGCTTGTTATCGCAATAAGATAATTTATTGGGTCGGCCGCGGCCAGCATTCGGGTTCTTCGTTTTATCTATCGTGCCATTAATCGTTTGGAAACAAGTCTGTGCTGTCGGCATCGGCAATGGTTTTTCGGGCCACTGACTCCCAGGAAAAAATCCTGCAGATCCTGAACCGCATGTTTGGAGATCATCGTCGTACAAGGATGAGGTTCGGTTTGAGCATAAGAGTGTTAATCTGAAAGACTATATGCTTCCGTCAATCGATACGAAGCGCATGCTTAACTTTGGCAGAATACTTACAGGGGCTATAGAATGAAAAAACAGATCCTTTCAGGAAATGAGGCGGTCGCGCTGGGTGCATTCCAGGCCGGTGTAAAGGTGGCAAGCGGCTATCCAGGAACACCAAGCACAGAAATATTGCAGAATTTTGCTACCTATAAGGGTGTTTATGCAGAATGGGCTCCCAACGAAAAGGTGGCGCTTGAAGTGGCGATCGGATCCGCTATGACGGGCGTTCGAACACTGTTCACTACCAAGCATGTGGGACTGAACGTGGCTGCGGACCCATTGATGACCCTTGCCTATACCGGCATTCCCGGTGGTCTCCTGATAGTATGTGCGGATGACCCGGGTATGCACAGTTCCCAAAATGAGCAGGACAACCGCTTTTATGCCAAGTTCGCCAAAATCCCCATGCTGGAGCCCAGCGACAGCCAGGAGGCAAAGGAAATGGTCGAAGAAGGGCTGCGTCTGTCCGAGAAGTATGATTCCCCCACCATGTTGCGCATCACCACCCGGGTTTGTCATTCCAAGAGCATTGTCCAACTTGATGCGGAGATTCAAGCGGACATACCGGTTGCGGAAGGATTTAAGCGTGATCTGAAGAAATTCGTCATGATTCCGGCGTTTGCAAAATTGAGGCATCCCCTGGTCCTTGAAAGGGAAGAAAAACTGAAGGACATTGCCGAAACCACGGCGTTTAACAGAATCGAATGGAATGACAACAAGATTGGCATTATCACCAGTGGCATCGCTTATCAGTACGTAAGAGAAATCATGCCGGATGCTTCGATTCTGAAGTTGGGAATGACCTTTCCGTTGCCAATAAAGAAGATAAAAGAATTCGCCGGCAAGGTCGATCGCCTCTTTGTAGTGGAAGAACTGGAACCGTACATCGAAGATGAAATCCGAATCATGGGACTGGCCGTTGAAGGCAAGGCTTTTTTCCCCAGGTTGGATGAACTGTCTCCAGATGTCGTGGCCGCCGGCTTTGCAGAAGCCGGCGTATTGCCTTACGATCTTCCGCCAGACCGGGAAAAAGCACCGGGAGGTGATATGCCTCGGCCGCCGCTGCTCTGTGCCGGCTGTCCTCACAGAGGCTTGTTTTATGCCTTGAATAAAATGAAGGCCATCGTTCACAGCGATATTGGCTGCTACACCTTGAGTGTGTTGCCGCCCTTGCAAAGCATCGATTCCACACTTTGCATGGGGGCGAGCATCAGTATGGCCCACGGCACGGCAAAAGCCATGGCCATGGCCGGACTGGAAGACCAACGTCCGGTATTTGCCGCCATTGGCGACTCCACTTTCTTTCACTCCGGCATCACCAGCCTGATGGATGTCATCTACAATAAAGGTAACGTGAATGTGGTTATCCTGGACAACCGCATTACGGCCATGACCGGGGGACAGCAGAATCCCGGCACCGGGCGCACTCTTCAGATGCAGGAAACTTACGCCGTCGACATCATGGAGATTGTCCGTGCACTGGGATGCAAACGTGTGAGAGAGATCGATCCCTTTGACCTGGAAGGTACCATTGCTGCGTTGAAGGAGGAAATTGCCCATGACGGACCATCTGTGCTGGTCACCAAGCGTCCCTGTGTCCAACTGTTTCGCCAGGACCCGCAAGCCGTACGGGTTGTGGACACGGATGCCTGCATCGGCTGTAAACGCTGCCTCAAGCTTGGCTGTCCATCCATTTCCCAGGGAGATATCATTCCTGATGAAGCGGATAAAAAAGAACGTCGCTACTCGTACATCGATGCGGCGACCTGTTATGGATGTGGTCTTTGCGAGCAGGTGTGCACATCGAATGCAATTGTTTGCGTGCCAGAATGATATGGCCGGCGTTGACCCCTCCAAAAGGAGAAAAAAATGACTCGGGAAAATAAGAAAACAGTCAACGTTCTGGTGGTCGGTACCGGTGGCCAGGGCGTGATAACGGCCAGTGAGATTTTATCGGACGTGGCCATGCGCAGCGGATTTGACGCCAAGAAGAGTGAAATCCACGGCATGTCCCAGCGAGGCGGCGTGGTGACGAGCCATGTGCGCTATAGTGAAAATGTTGCCTCGCCCATGATTATGCAGGGCGAGGCGGACATTCTGCTTTCCTTTGAACTGTCGGAAGCGTTGCGGTGGCTCCATTTCTTGAGGCCCACCGGACGGGTGATCACCAGCCTGCAGAAAATAATACCGCCGGCTGTTTATGCCGGCATGGGAAGCTATCCTGAAGATGCCCAAGCCGTTATCAGACAGCGAACCGCCGATCCCGTTTTTGTGGATGCGCTGCCTATGGCCGAAGAACTCGGCAATCCCAGACTGGTGAACACCATTTTACTCGGCATCGCCTCAACCATGCTGGATCTCCCCCTCGATGCTTGGAAAGCAGTGATTGTCGAGCGTGTGCCGCCCAAATTTAAGGAATTGAATCTGGTGGCATTTGATAAAGGTCGCGACGTTGCATAGTCGCCATGGTAAATGTCGATATTTCCTAATTAACTGAAATGAAAATATTATTCTGTTTAATTAAATACGGTTTGCCTCGTGTTGAGAGCTTCTAAAACAGCGATGGGTTCAGAACCAATCAATTCTTAAAAAACAGTGGAAAGAGGCGTTGTGATGAAACTCAAACAAATTGTTATTTCGATCGAAAACTCGCCGACTCGTCTATACAATGTCATAAAGGCGATGGGTGATGCCGGCATCAATCTGCGAGCCCTGAATCTTGTCGACACGGGTGCGTTCGGCCAACTTCGTCTATTGGTATCCGATACTGCCAAAGCACGGCGAATACTGATGGAGATGAGCATTCCTGCATTTGTCAATGAGGTGGTTGCAACGGAAATACCTGACGAGCCGGGCAGTCTAGCGAATGTAATGCTGCCGCTGTTGAAGGCCGGCATACGAATTGAATTCATGTATGCCTATATAGGGTCATCTGCCGGAAGTGCCGTTATGATTTTTTGCTTTTCCGACAATGACAGGGCTATTGAGGTGCTGAAGGAAAACGGCATAAGAATTTTGGACGCGACGATATTTGATATCCGCGAATAGAATCGACAAGAACAACTCGAAGAGGTTTCCATGGGCAAAACGAATCAAAATCATCCTTGGCATTATGGCATTATCGGCGCCGGACCGGTTGGGTGCATTGTGGCGGCATTTCTTGCCCGAGGTGGGCACAAAGTAACCCTTTGCGACATTGTCCCCGAGCTGGTTGATACTGCCAGAGACAGGGGCGTTATTATTGAAGGCGCGGAACGCCTTGAACAGAAAATAACCCATACGTGCAATCATATTGAAGATTTGATCGCCGCTGAGCCGAATGCCATTTTTATCTGTGTCAAGGCCCAGGCATTGCCGCTCATCTCATCTGCACTGGGGGATATCTACAAGGAAGGAATTTTTGTCGTCAGTTGGCAAAACGGTATTGATACGGAATACGAAATCGCAAACGTGCTCGGCAAAAAGCCGGTAATGCGGGCAGTCGTAAACTGGGGATGTGGATTCCTGGGCCCGGCACATGTCACTATGGCATTTCATCATCCGCCTCACTATATTCAGGAACTCGATCCCGCAGCCGGGGATGCTGCCATACATATTGCCGATGATCTTTCAAACAGCGGACTTCACACCGAACATACGAACCAGGTGGTTCCCATGGTCTGGCGAAAGACCATTATGAATGCGTCCATGAACCCTGTATGCGCGGCAACCGGTCTGACCATGGCCCAGGCCATGGGCGATCCAATGACCTTCAGCGTCATTGATGCGTTAATCAAGGAATGCCTGGCCGTGGCGCGGGCCAATGAAATCCATGTGGGGTGGGATTACTACCAGAATGCATTGGACTACTTGAAAAATGCAGGTCACCATAAACCATCGATGTTGATGGATATCGAAGCCCACCGGCGAACCGAGATCAATTATATCAATGGAAAAATCGTGGAATACGGCGCGCAAGCCGGCATCCAGACACCCTACAACAACACCATGCGATCGTTGATCAAGGGTATAGAATTCAGCATGGAAGCTCGCAGGTAACCTGCGATCACCTCGAGGCCGTCGCAATCGTTGGCGGCGGGAATCTGTTGAGGGCCGGTTGTACAACCGGCGATACCGGCGGCAGATGAACACTTACCATCGGGTACTATGAGCAAAACATATTCAATAGAAAAGGCGGTCTATGCGGGCGTCGATGTGGGTGCCTCACACACCAAGGTTGCCCTGATCGATACTGCCGGACACCTCCGCGGTCATGGGGTCCGCAAATCGGGCGTGAATTTTTCGGCCACTGCCGAAATGTGTCTTGCCGACGCCTTGCAAATGGCCGACTGTACGGCGGACCAGGTGGCTCATACCGTATCCACGGGGTATGGGCGTCACAATGTAACTTTCGCATCCGGAACCCACACGGAAATCGGGTGCCATGCCAAGGGCTCCTATTTTTATTTCCCGGAAGCCATCACCGTGATCGACATCGGTGGACAGGATAATAAAATAATCAAACTGGATTCAAACGGCAGACGCATCAGTTTCAAGATGAACCGCAAATGCGCTGCCGGCACGGGTGCTTTTCTGGAAGAGATGGCAACCCGTCTTGATATTCCACTATCCGATATGGACGGATTGGCCAGAAAATCCACCGAAACCGTCAATATCGGCAGCTACTGCACCGTATTCAGTGCCACCGAAGTGCTGGAATATATCCGCCATGGTAAAAAAGTTCAGGATATCATCAAAGGGCTCTTTGTTTCCGTGATTCGGCGTGTTCTGGAGATGGATTCTCTGACGGAAAAGGTTGTCATGACTGGTGGGGTGGTGGCCCATAATCCTTACCTGATCGATTTAAGCGAAGAACAAATCGGGAGACGCGTATGGACGCCGCCGTTTCCGCAACTGGCCGGCGCCATCGGCGCCGCCCTGTATGCAAAAGCAACCCAAACAAGTGATAACGAGTGACTGACATGGCACACGAAACCAAACAGATCTTGAGACGTCTTAAATCCGCCAAGGACCTGAGCCGGTTCATGGCCGATTATTACTATGAGTTGAACGAAGCGGCTATTTCCGGAAAGCGGAAAATCGCCTGGTGCACGAGCGTGGGACCGGCGGAACTGCTGCGTGGCCTGGGGTACCTGATCTACTTCCCCGAGACCCACGCGGCCATGCTGGGCGCCACGCGAATGGCCACCGACCTGATTCCCACGGCCAACGCCATGGGATATTCCCCGGAGATCTGCTCATACCTGACGGCCGACATCGGTGCCTTCGTAAAAGGCATCACACCACTGTCCGCCGCATATAAAGGGATAACGTCTGTCCCCAAACCGGATGTCCTCGTCTACAATACCAACCAGTGTCGCGATGTTCTGGATTGGTTCAATTGGTATGGTGATAAATTCAATGTGCCGGTCGTCGGTATCGAATCCTACCGGTCCGTTGGCGAGATAACCGATTTCCACATCGACTCCATTGCCTCGCAAATTGAAAATCTGGTTGCACCGCTGGAGGAACTTGCCGGTTGCAAGCTCGATATGGATGCGTTTAAGCAGGCCGTGGCGCTGTCACGGGAATGCTCGGATCTTTGGGCACAATGTCTGGCAACGGCGTCTGCAAAACCCGCACCCCTGACGTTTTTTGATGGGACGACCCTGATGGGACCGGCTGTGGTGGGTCGCGGTACGCTGAAAGCCGTTGAAATGTACCGGCTGCTCCTGGACGAGCTTGAAGAACGGGTCAACGCCGGAGAAGGCGCCCTTGTCGGTGAGGAGAAATATCGCCTTTATTGGGACGGCATGCCGGTGTGGGGTCGATTGGGGATGCACTCGAAGATGTTTGCCGAATTGAATGCCAATGTCATTGCATCCACCTACTGCAGCAGCTGGATTTTTTCTGCGCTGGATCCGTCAGATCCGTTCAAGAGTATGGCTCGGGCGTACACGGAGCTGTTTATTGTCCGGAATGATGCCTACAAAGAAAGATATATCCAGGACAAATTGGATGTATTTGGTTGTGACGGCATTCTCTACCATAATGCCCGCACCTGCCCCAACAACACCAATTGCCTTTACGGTATGCCGCAGCGCCTTTTCAGGAAGACAGGCATTCCATTTGTCATCATGGACGGCGATTTAAACGACCTGAGGTGTCTTTCTGATGAACAGACCAAAACCAACGTCGAAGCATTTATCGAACAACTGGAAGAGATGAAATAAAATGGGGAGGTAAACCATGGCGCACTGGATGAATCTGGGACAGCATTTTAAGGTTAATGCAAAGAAGTATGCCAACAAATTGGTGTTGAAAGACCAAACACGCAGCTTTACCTATGCGGAAACCAATCGGCGTGTAAACCGACTGGCCCATTGTCTTATGGATCTCGGCCTGTCAAAGGGCGACAAAGTGGCCGTGTTTATGGACAACTGCATCGAAATAATCGAAGTCTACCTGGCCACGGCCAAAACCGGCATCATCATTGTCCCGATCAATTTTCGGCTGGTGGGCCGGGAGGTGGAATATATCGTAAACAACTCCGATGCCAAGGCCATGATTGTGGAAGCACAATTCGCTGAGATCATCGACCCGATTAAAAAAAATCTCGAGAAGATTGCACCTCAGAACTATGTGATTGTGGGCGGTGAAAGCGCCGGCTATCTGGAATACGAAAGGTTCATCTCAGGCCGTCCGGATAAAGAGCCGGATGTAAGCGTCAAGCCGGAGGACACGTGGATATTGATCTATACGTCCGGCACCACCGGCAAGCCCAAGGGGGTGATTCGCTCCCATGAATCTCACATCGCCTATTATTTGATCAACGGCTTGGAGATGGGGTTCAACGACCGCGATTATTGTTTGAACATCATGCCCCTTTGCCACATCAACTCTACCTTCTATACCTTTATCTTCCTTTATCTGGGCGGCTCTGTCTACGTTCACCCGGCCCTCTCCTTCAAGGCACCGGAACTGCTCAAGATTGTTGAAGAGGAAAAGATTACCTTTATTTCGCTCATACCGACCCATTACAACCTGATTTTAAATGTGGACGAGGGCAACCGCAGGAGAGATGTCAGCTCTATTCGAAAACTGCTCTGCTCCTCAGCGCCTGTTCGACAAAAGATGAAACGGGCTATCATGACCTTTTTCCCCAACGCCGAACTATATGAAGGATATGGCTCTACGGAAGCCGGATGTGTCACCGTGCTCAAGCCCGAGGATCAGATATCCAGAGCCGGTTCCATCGGTCAGGAAACCCTGGGCACCGATTTCGTAAAAATTTTGGATTTTGAAGGCAATGAAGTTGCCACCGGTGAGGTGGGAGAAATTTTTTCCCGGGGCCCCATGCTTTTTGACGAATACTATAAATTACCTGAGAAAACCCTCGAGTCGTTCAAAAACGGCTGGTTCTCCGCCGGGGATTTGGGCAGGAAGGACGAAGACGGATATTATTACATTGTAGACAGAAAAAACAACATGATCATTACCGGTGGGGAAAATGTCTACCCCAGCGAAGTGGAAGAGGTCGTGGGCAGCCATGAATGTGTATTCGACTGTGCCTGCATTGGTCTGCCGGATGAAAAGTGGGGAGAAAAAATCGTGGCCGTCGTAGCCCTCAAAGACGGTGTAGACGAAAAAGACATCAACGAGAAAGACATTCAAGACTGCTGTCGGGTAAAGCTCGCCAGCTATAAACGTCCTAAAGAGATAATCTTTATCAAAAGCGATGAAATGCCTCGAACGCCAACGGGTAAAATCCTGCATCGAAAACTTAAGGATCGGTATTTGGCATAATCTCCTGTAATAATATATTTTGTCGTTTATTTTTTTCTTCTTTCGTCATTTTTTGTTTTTAATACGCGGAATTCAACCGTAGGGCACCGGGTTGAGTACAGAACGGCTCAATGCCCATATTGATTCAGCATGTGCATAGACAGAGGTTTATTGTCAATCGTGGCGTTTCTTTTGTGAAACATTTAACAGGAGGTTAACCGTGAACTTCTCTAAATATGCCGCCATAAACGCTCGTCACCATTCCAACAAGATTTGCCTTATTGAGCGAACTCCCTCGATTGAAAAACGAAGGACGCTCACCTGGAAGCAGTTTAATGACGCCATCAACCGCGTTGCCAATTATCTGGCCAAGGAATGTGGCGTCAAAGACGGTGATAAGATCATGCACCTTCAAAACAACTCTCTTGAATGGCTGATTACCTATTTTGCCATCATTCGCCTGGGGGCAATCGTCGTGCCCCTGAATTTCAGGTTTGAAAGCGCCGATGTGTTGTATGCAGCGGAAGTTTGTAACCCCCAGGTTTTTCTCCTCGGCTCCGAGTTTTTAAAGGTGGTGCAGCCAATTCAGCAAAAACTTGAAACAATCCGAAAGTATATCTGCATCGGCGATACCGTTCCTGATGATATGATCGACTATGCAAAAGTAGATGCATACGATGATTCCTCGGATGCAATGGTCGATGTGGCGGACCATCATGATCTTGCCATGATGTTCACCTCGGGTACGACCGGAAAGCCCAAACCGGTAATGCACACCCATTTTTCCATGAAAAACACGGCTGCCGGAAACGGCATGTCCTATTTTGTCGAAAAAAATGACAACTATCTCATTTTTCTGCCGCTGTTTCACAGCGGTACCATGTTTTTATGGGCGCCGTTTTACGCCACTGGGGCAACGGGCACCATACTTCGGGAATTCAACAATGCAAGATATATCTTCGATGCTCTGGCGGAAGAAAAATGCACTGACACCCTTTTTGTCGTACCGATAGCCATCATGGCACTGAATGCCATTGACGACGGCACCATCAACCTGGCTGACTATGATTTATCGGCCTGGCGTTACATGGAAATCGGTGCTCAGCCCGTGCCCTTCGACATTATGAAAAAGCTGGTTGAGACCCTGCCCTGCGGCGTATCAAACATTTACGGCATTACGGAAGGTGGCGGCGGAGGCCTGTTCAATCTCTATCCTGAAGATGTTTTAAAAAAACCCGGCTCCATTGGGAAACCGACCTATGGCGTGGAGGCAAAGATTATTGATTGGGACGGCAGTGAACTGCCCAGCGGTTCGGTCGGTGAGTTGCTCTTTTCAACAGAACGTATGATGAAAGAATATCATGGTAATCCGGAAATGACCGCCGCCACCATTCAAGACGGATGGCTCCGGACGGGCGATCTGTTGAAAACCGATGAAGAAGGTTTTTACTACATTGTTGACCGAATGAAGGATATGATAACCAGCGGCGGAGAAAACATTTTTCCGGTGGAAATCGAAGATGCGCTCATGGATCACCCTGATATAGAAGATGTGGCCTGTATCGGATATCCGGATGATCGCCTGGTTGAAATCGTACTGGCGGTGGTTCAACTCAAAGCGGGCAAAAAAATGACTGAAGCGGAACTTATCGAGTATGCCAAATCAAAAATAGCGACTTACAAAGCGCCTCGCAAGGTTATTTTTGACGAAATTCCACGCAGCGCGACCGGAAAAGTGATGAAGCCGGTGCTCAGAGAAAAATATACTGGAAGACGAGAAGCCTTTAAACAGCTCGCTTAACCGGTGTGCGTCGCCGATAATCAGCAAGCCTGAGAAGGGGGCAAGTTGCTGATCCTCGAATCGAATAGTCGGAATTTTGTAGAATTTTGCGTGAATTTATGATTTGCTGGATTTCACTTGCGGCGGCCTCCTGAATGGTGATATTAATTATTGTAGCAAATAATCTATATCCACTATTTGCGGGCCTCCGCAAGCGCCATCTTCCTTTTCCCATCATAACTTTTGCAATCACAGGGTTTATCGACCTGTTTGAATATTGCTATCATCAAAAAAACGAATATCGGATCCTTGACGTTTTCGATCTCCACATGGGTGCAGCAGCGTGGGGATCCGGAAATGATCAAAAAAAATCATGAATCTTGATGCTGATATAAAGTACTATGTTGAGCTTCGGAGCAATCCTGATATGTTCCATTTGAGCCCTTTCCTCTTAACATTATATTGTTTTGTTGCAGATTCACACTATATCAAAGGCATGGGCTCTTTAAGTTTTTTTAGGTTCTATTTCGGTATGTTAAATAACTTCACTGCAAAGTTTGGCTAACCTCGAAAGTAGAGATCAAAAAAAGAAAGGAACGAATTATGGCACTCCGTAGAATTTTAGTATTGCTGCTTGTTTTAATCGTGGGATCAATTATGCTGGTTTCTCCATCGTCTGCAGAGGAAAAATTGTCGCTTGACAAATGGAAACCCGATTTCGACCCCAAGGGTGCAAAGTATAAGTGCGTTGTTTCAAATGTTTCTGCGCCGGCCCTTGTAGGGACTTATGCAGGGTTCCAGATGCGTGATGAACTCTGGAAAAGAACCAATGGACAGATTTACATTGATTTTAAGCCCTATTCAATCCTCGGCGGCGAGGTGGAAGTGTTGAATATGGTGCAAATGGGTGCTGTTCAGGGGATGGGTGTTTCATCGGTTGCCTCCACAAACCTTGGACCCAGGTTCGGTGTGGTCAACCTGCCTTTCCTGATTGATTCTTTTGAAAAACTGGATAAATTTGTTTCCAATAAAAAATTGTTTGACCACTTCTTGATGGGAATGGATCATCAGGGGATCACAGGACTCGATATTACCGGCTATGGCAACTATGGCTGGGCAACCACCACTCCGGTGAAAACCATTGATGATGCCAGAAAAGTTAAATTCAGAATTGCGGAAGCTGCCGTAAACTTTCTCACATACGGGACATGGGGTTTCAACCCGGTTTCCATGCCCTGGCCTGACGTACAGGTGGCCCTGAAACAGGGGGTTATCACCGGTCTTGACCATACTCCCGCAGTCTGCATGATTACCAAAAAGTTCGAGGTTGCCAAATACTTTACCCAGATCAATTATGCCCAGGGGCTTTTTATCTGGATTTTCAACAAAGCCTG
>NZ_JBFXGG010000013.1:0-57471 GCF_050178255.1 Desulfococcus sp.
CACCAAAACTCGTCGGAGCCCATGATGAATCTCTGCGGGTTGCGCAGATCCGGACGTTCCGGAAACTCGGATGGTAACTGTCAATCATTATGTCTAAAGCTTGCTCCGGGCGGCCCGGAAACTCGCTTGCGCTCAAACAGTCCAGGCCGCTGATCCTCCGCGGCGCTTAAGCGGCACTAAAACTCACCGCTGAAGGGGCGCAGGTCGTATCCTCCCGGCACCTCTTTCCGGTTACCATCATGAAAGTCGAAAGTTGAATTACGGAGTATTCGTCCCCGGCCGGCGCTTCTTCCCCTTTGAAAAGCAATGGCGTTTCCGACGGTCCGCCCCACGATGAAGGGTTTGACGCCGAGATGGAGACGCGCCGGATAGGGTTCCTTTCCGACACCTGACATCACGTGCCGGAAGCATCTGAAAAATCGAACACGACCCTGGGCGGCGGCGGACCATCGGTGCTGAGACGCAGTCGTGCTGAAAATGACGATCCCTTTCTGGAGATGAAGCCGGACAGAAGGTCCGTCTCCCCCTTTTCTAAAAGTTGCGCGGCCACCGCAGGAAGGATTTCCTTCTGGGCGATCGTCCGCCATACGACAAAATTGCAGCCGCCGTCCGCTTCCCGCCATTGATCACACCCATAGGCTCTCGGTCCTTCAACCACGTTACCGCCGCAAGCCGGGCATTTGCCAATCACTTTTGAAGGCGTTCCATCCGGAGCGATCTCGCCGAAATCAAACCGGACATCCCAACACGATCCTTCCTGAACCAGCTTCAGGGCGGCGGAAAAGAATTTGCCCTTCCTGGATACAAAATGATCCAGAAGACCGGTCCTCCCTTTCAGAAGCAGTTCTCCAGCCAATTGCGGCGTGATGGGCTTCTGCGCCATCTCTTTCCAGATCACGAAACGGCAGCCCCCGTCCGCTTCCCGCCAGTTGCAACACCCGTATGATTTTGAATTATCGACGATGTCGCCCCCGCATTGGGGGCATTTCCCGATCATATCAGGAGACGCCTTGAGCGTGGGTGTCTCGCCGGGTTCAAGATGGACACACCACACACCGTTGTCCCGGGTCAACCGCAGCGTGCCGCTGAACGGCTCCCCCAGGTCTGATACAAATCCCGACAGAGGGCCGACATGCCGATTTGACAGCAGCGCGGAAAGAATCGCAGGTGATATTCGCAGGCCGGCGATCTCGCTGGCGACAACGAAGCGGCACCCACCGTCGGCCTTGCGCCAGTTGGCGCATCCATAATCCCGCTTGCCGAGGATGACCTCTCCTCCGCACGCCGGACACGGCCCCAGACTTTTGGAACCGGCTTTGAATTCATCGATCATTTGCGTCACCATTTTTTTGATTTCGTTCAGGAAGGTTTCGTCCGATCCATCACCCCGGGCAATTCGATCCAGGCGCTCCTCCCAGCGGGCGGTTTCCTCTGGAGAAGCCAGTATCCTTGCCGTCTGAAACCGGCGGAGCGTATCGATCAGATAACACCCTTTTTCCGTTGCCAACAGATACTTTTTCCGCCGCACCACAT
Source organism: Desulfococcus sp. (assembly GCF_050178255.1). Taxonomy (NCBI): domain Bacteria; kingdom Pseudomonadati; phylum Thermodesulfobacteriota; class Desulfobacteria; order Desulfobacterales; family Desulfococcaceae; genus Desulfococcus; species Desulfococcus sp. Next base: position 1,534 of record NZ_JBFXGG010000013.1, read on the forward strand.
ACGCCCGCAGCAAAAGGGTTTCAATAATCTGTGCTCGGGTGGATTGCGTTCCCAGTCCTACCTCTCTCCGAAAAATTTTTTTGAGCACGCCGTCGGTCACATATCGCTCCGGACGGCTCATATCCTTGAGGAGCAACGCTTCGCTGTATTCCGGCGGCGGTTCAGTCATCCGCCGCTGAACGACAGCCGACTTGACCTTTGCCGGATCTCCCGGTTCCAGGGCAGGCAGATTTTCCGATATCGCTTCGTCTTCTCCCACTTTGCTGGAATACGGCCCGGCATCGTCTTCGGCGTATAGCCGCTTCCAGCCAAGTTGGAGGGTTCGCCGGCCTCTCGTCTCAAAGACTTCGTCCGCCACCACCGTGACAACATCGGTTTGTTCGAATTGATAATCCGGATGAAATGCGGCTGCAAAGCGTTTCAGAACGAGTTCATACACTTTTTTTTCATCATCGGTAGCGCCTTCCGGGAGGGGGGCCAGGGGGATAAGCGCATGGTGGTCGGTCAGTTTTTCGTCGTTGAACACGCGTCGGTTGGACACCTGAAGCCGTGTTTCATCCAGGCCGTCAAACCGGTCCGGATAAACCTGCGACAGGGTTTTAACCAGAATTCGTGCCAGATCCACATTCCCCGATCCCATCACCTTTGCATCGGTTCTGGGATAGGAGAGACATTTTTTTCGCTCATAAAGATTCTGGGCCACCTGCAGCGTACCTTTCGCCGACAACCCAAATCGCCGGTTGGCCTCCTGCTGAAGATCCGTCAACGCATAAAGCAGCGGTGGTGGTTGCCGCTTGTTTCGAACCGTGACGGATGCCACTCGACCTGTCCGTTCCGTTATTTTTTCCGCCAGTCTTTCGGCATCCCTTTCGGCTGTCATGCGTCGAAGACCGTCTTTGCACCAGACGCCCCACCATTCTCCTTTGGCGTTTGCGAAGCACGCTCTGAGAGTCCAAAAGGGTTCGGCCACGAAGTTTTCCCTATTCCGCTTCCGGTCTACGATGAGCGCCAGGACGGCTGTCTGCACCCTGCCTACACTGAAAACATCGTCTTCAGGTTTCCCTTTGGCGCTCCTCGGTATGGACATATTGGACCGGGATATCAACGTCGCAGCCCGCGAACAGCTCATCCCCACCACCCAGTCGGCAATCTGACGGGTTTGACCGGCTTTCCACAAACGGTTAAAATCCTCGGCAGGCCGCAATTTCGTCAGGCCCGCCCGGACTATCTCAGGGGTGAGGGCCTGGCTCGTCCAGAATCGCAGAATTCGTTCCCAGGCCGAAAAACCGACCGCCATCAGGATAGTCCGGGCGATCACTTCTCCTTCTCGGCCCGCATCCGTCGCAATGATCACCCGCCCCACGGCTGATGAGCCCAGAAGACGTTGAATAATTTTCAACTGTTTTCGCGTCTTGGGAAGAGGCTTGTATCGAAACACGTCGGGGATAATGGGCAGGGTATCCAGACGCCATGGCTTCCATCGGGAATCGTAATCCTCGGGCGAGGCCAGTTCCATTAGATGTCCGACAGCCCAGGTGACAATGAACCGAGAATCCTCCAAATAGCCTTCATGCTTCCCACGAATGCCCAGTGCACGAGCAAAGTCTCGAGCCACGGAAGGCTTCTCCGTGAGAATAAGGGTCTTCAGGCCGACACCGGTCGGGGAAGAATTCATGCGCCAATCATTTCCTTCAAAAACAGCTTGTTATACTTTTTTCTGAGCGACCAGACGGGCAAAATGTTCGAAGGATCGATCATAGGTTTTCTCGGCATCTTTAGGGAAGCAACAACCTGGAAGTTGGCGGCTTTTCAGATGATAGCGGATGCACTCGCAGCATATCCCCTGCTTTGGACAACCGGTGTAAGTACATGTGCAGTTTTCAAGGTTTTTCTCTTTGTTGCACTTCATCCTTTTCTCCTTTTTGAAATTCTTTCAACATCTTGATCCCGGCGATCTCCCGTCAAGTCCACCTGCTGGAAACCCATGCGGATCCGAACAGCACGTCGCACAGATCACCCATTATTATGGTTCGTTGGCGGATTGTGAATGAGAAGCCTTTCAGAGGGCAACCCCAAAAAGCTTTTCCCAAACGCATCTCGCCGCAGATCAGACCAGACGTTCTATCCCAAGGGGTCGAGAACGGCATTCGAAGTTGAGGAACGGCCGCCAAGATACCGCGCCAAAAAGGCTTCCAAAGCGCGATAAAAATCCAGCCGATTTGACTGCGCCTCGAAGACGTGCGCTTCGTTGGCCTTCACCATGTAAGGGACATGGCGCCCGCGACGACGCAACCGTCTGACAAATTCATCAATTTCGGTTTTTTTAACGCGAGGGTCGATGGCGCCCTGGGCGATCAGTAGCGGTGCACGAATCCGATCGACATGAAAATAGGGAGAGGCGGAAATCAGCCGCTGAAATTCCTTCCTGGGATCACCAACCTTTGTGTAAACATTCTCCAACTCAATTTTTCGATAACTCGGAATAGACCCAATCAGGGAGAAGAGATTGACAGGTCCGGCATGACTGACCCCGACTGCATAAAGACTCGGCGTAAAAGCCAGCCCGGCCATTGCCGCGTATCCGCCATAGGAGACACCATAAATAGCGATCCGTGCCGGATCGGCAATCCCTTCCGAGACAAGCCAGGCCACGCCGTCGGTAATGTCGTTTTGCATGACTCCGATTCCCCACTCCCGATACCCCGCCCTTTCAAACCCACGTCCGTATCCCGAAGACCCCCTGAAGTTCGGTTGAAAAACAGCGTATCCTCGGCTGGCGAGAAATTGGACCTCCGGATGAAAACCCCAGACCACCCGTTCCCAGGGATCTCCATGAGGCATCACCACCACGGGCAACTTCCTGCGCGCCTTTTCCGGCGGCCAGGTAATGTATCCGGGAATCCGCCGGCCGTCTCGAGCAGTAAACGCAACGTGCGTCATCTCAGCCAACCTTTCGGGATTGAGCCACGGCCGAAGATCAGCCAGTTTTTCCAGACGATCGTCTGCCGCATCAAAAACGTAATAAGCACCGGGGTGCCGATCTCCCGTCACCCAGACGAGGCAACGACGCCCATTCCGGCTTCGATCCGCGATAGCGGCCTGAAGCCCGGGAAAATGACGGTCGAGAGCGGCTTGAAGCGACTTTCGCCTGTCGTCGAAAAAAGCGTAGTGGATTCGGTCGGTGACATAGATCGCCCCCTCGATTCGACGCTGATAACGGCAGACAAGAGGGGCCAGCACATCGACTTCAGGGTGGCGGTAGAGTTCCTGAGCCTCTTTTCCGGTTTTCGGGTCGAACTTCAACAGGGTCGCTTTGTCTCTGTCCACGGCCGACACGAGCAGCAGGTACCGGTTATCAAAGGTAAATCCGTGAAGGCGAATCCGGGTATCACCGCCGCCGAAGAGCACCGGCCGAAACGCCTCCGTTTCCAGATCACGGTACAAAAGAACGGTCCTGAGACCGTCGGTCTGAACGGCAGCACGGAGATTTCCATCATGATCTGCCGCCCACTGGACGATGTTGCCCGGGTTGTCGGCAATTTTAAGCATCTGACCCGTACTGAGCGTCACTCGGTAGACATCCATCAGGTTGGGATCCCGCTGATTCATCCCGATAAGCATTTCGGCGGGTCGTTGGGGCATGACGTCGATGATCTCAACGTTTACGCCCGGGAAAGGCGTTATATCCCGAATTACACCCCCGGTCCGTGGGATGAGAAACAAACGATAATTTCCGTCCCCCCCCACATCCGCCAAAAAAACGATTTCTTCGTCGTTGGCCCAGACATAATCATGAATATCCCATTTTAACATCGCTGTTATGGGTTGTCCCTCTCTTCCGTGCTGGTCGGCGTCTACCGTACCGATCGTCGAGATCGAATTTCGGTCGTCGGGAAATACGGTCTTTACATGAAGATTCAAGCGGCCTTTCCAGGGCGCCAACCACGCGACACAGGTCCCATCGGGAGATATGGAGAAGGCGGTTTGTTCAGGCGACCTGAAAAAGGCCGAAGCGGGTGTGAGTCCTGCCGGCGTTTCGGCCGGCACCCGATGCACCGGCGCCATATCAGGCGGTACACAGGCCAAAATAACCGTTGAAAGCAACGCCAATGCACACCCGATGAATTTGATCGGTCTGCCGCACCGGCCGCAGCCGGCCGCACCGACACAGAGATGTTTTCGACAGGGCATGGGACCTCCCCCCAAAGTCGCCGTCCTCGAAACAAGACAGCAGGATGCGATTGTATTCAATGATGACTTCCGGATCGATTGGCGCCGCGTGTGTTCAGGCACTTGAGGGTACAATAACCTTTCTGCGCAAGTCAATGCTGATGTCTGATTCGGTGGCGGCAATACCGCGGGAAATGAGTTTTCTTCAACTTTCGATGTTCGTGGAGGTAATACGTGGTTATGGCATCGATCCATGAATACCGAAAAGTTCCTTAGCGTTCTTTGCACCTGACTGAAACATGAAAATCGAAGGTTGAGAGTTTTTCTTGACCCGAAGCCGGTTTTTCGCTAATCTCGCCCTAAAAAGATGCGGTTATGCCTCCAGGGTCAACAGCGGCACCCACTCGAATTCCACTTCAAGTGGTAACGGAATGGGGCCGAACGCCGGCAAGGACCAAAGGCTTCCGCCGTCAAACGTGATGAGTTATGCAACAGGCTAAGCCACCCAGACTCAAGGGGTGGCTTTTCTTTTTGGGGCGGACCACATCGCGCCGGTCGGGTACCGCCTCTGCTGGGAGGTATGGATGACCCGATTGCTTGTCATCGACAATTATGATTCGTTTACCTACAACCTGGTCCAAATGTTTCGGCACTATCCTCTGGCCATCCACGTTGCCCGGAGCGATCAAATCACTATCCATGAGGCCGAACTGTCAAATCCGGACTATATCCTCATAAGCCCCGGACCCAGGAATCCGACGCATGCCGGGATATCGATGTCTCTCATCAGAGCATTTTACAGACGCGTCCCGATTCTGGGCGTCTGTCTGGGCATGCAGTGCATCAACGAGGTCTTCGGCGGCACGACTGTTCGGGCCCCAGTCCCCATGCACGGCAAGACCAGCCACATCCACCATGATCACCAAGGCATATTTCAATCCATTCCATCACCATTCAGGGCAGCGCGCTACCACTCTCTTGCCGTCCGCCGCTCTCTTGCGTCATCGCTCAGGGAATCAGCCCACAGCACGGACGGCGTCATCATGGGAATCTCTCATCCGGAATTTCCACTTCACGGCGTCCAGTTCCATCCGGAAAGCTTCCTTACGGAACACGGCTTCAGATTAATCGACAACTTTATCAATATGAAACCTCTCGTCAACTGCGGAACTCCAGAACGGATGCGTTCATGAAAGAGACTATCAACAGATTCGACACGATAACCGGCGTCCGCGAGATACCCATCACACTCAATGAGGATTTTCTGACCTTCGCCGGCAGATTCACCGCTATACCGGGAACGGTCGCGCTGATGAGCGGGGGGAAACTCGACTGCGCTCGTCATCATATACTGGGAATTCGTCCGTGGATAAGTCTCCGGGGACGAGGAACAACGTGTCGGGTTCAAACGGCCCAAAACGAAACCATCATCCACGGGAATCTGTTGGAGACCCTGCGCCATTTTCTCAACCATTTCAATCTGGCAACGCCCCTGCCCATCTCGCCCATTTCAGCAGGTTTTTTAGGGTACCTTGCCTACGACCTCAAGGATGCCGTTGAAGATCTGCCGCGAACCGCCATCGACGATCTCTGCCTGCCCCATCTTTACCTGACCGTCCCTTCCATACTCATCCTCCACGACAAAGTCCGCCGACAGACCCGCCTCTTCCTCCCGGAACGCCAATCAGACGACGGCTCTCGCATTACGGGGGATCTGGATTGGTTCTCGAAAATGGCCTCCGGCCCAGCGCCCGAGGAGAGCTCTTTCCGGGGAGATGTCGACGGGTTTGCCGCCAATTTTTCCCGATCCGCCTATATGAGCGCCATTCGGCGCATCCAGGCCTATATCGCTTCCGGTGACGTCTACCAGGTCAACATGTCCCAAAGATTTGGCATGAACTTCGAGGGGGATCCTTTCGCCCTCTTCCGCACACTTTACCGGATGAATCCCGCTCCGTTTTTCGCCTATATCAACGCCGGAGACCACCACATCGTCTCTACATCGCCCGAGCGGTTCATTCTTCAGGAAGGGCGCGCCGTGGAGACCCGACCCATTAAAGGCACACGGCCACGGGGCAAAACCCCCTCCGAAGACGACGTCCTTCGCCGGGCACTTATGGACAGCCCCAAGGATGATGCAGAGCTGTCCATGATCGTGGACCTGATGCGCAACGACATCGGGAAGGTCTGCTCGCCTGGGTCGATCCAGGTCTCCGAACATAAGCGCATTGAAACCTATCGGAACGTCTGCCACCTGGTATCGAAAATAACAGGAACCCTCGAAACGGGCAATGGATCCGTCGACTTGATCAAAGCCGTATTCCCGGGAGGCTCCATCACGGGTTGCCCAAAGATCCGCGCCATGGAGATTATCGACGAATTCGAGCCCTCTTCCCGACATATTTACACCGGCGCTATTGGATACATCAGCTTTCATGATACCATGGACCTGTCCATCGCCATTCGGACGGCCACTATTCAGAATGACAGAATCCTGTTTTCAGTTGGGGGTGGCGTAGTCTACGATTCCGATCCATCGGACGAATTTGAAGAGACACTTCACAAGGGAGAGACCCTCTTGTCCGTCTTTCGGACCGGGAAAACAGGAAAGCGCGCTTCCGGCCCATGGGCCTGGATCAACGGTCGTCTTTACCCGCTCAGTCAAGCGATAATTCCGGCCACCCATCCGGGCGTTCAGTTCGGACACGGTTTTTTCGAAACGATTCGGGTGGACACGGGCAGGCCCCGATATCTATCAGCGCATATCGCACGTTTCAACGGGGCGTGGCATCACCTTTTCCCCGGCGATGCCCCCGATTTGAGCTGGGACGTCATTATCCGACAAGTCATCGACAAGAACCATCTCGGCAACCAGGTTGCCGCCGTGAAGATACTTGCATTGCTGGGAAGCCGGACAGAGCCGCCCTTTGACCACACCCTGATGGTGACGGCCAGATCTTATACACACCGGCTCGCCGGACGAGATCCCGGCGGTCTCCGTCTGGTCACCTACCCCCACCCGCGGCAAACGCCATTGGCGGATTACAAAACCCTTAACTATCTTTACTATCGCATGGCCGGCCAGTGGGCTAAGGCAAGGGGGGGCGACGAAGCCCTGATCCTGAATCCCGACGGAACGGTATCCGAGACCGATACCGCCAACATTATCCTCGTCAAGAATCGACAAGCTTGGCTTCCGCGTTCCGCGCACGCCCTGCCCGGCATCATGGTTCGAAAGGTCGAAAACATCCTCTCACGGGATGGATTTACCGTTTCAACGGCAACGTTCATTCCACAAGACCTTTTTGAGATGGACATCGTCCTGTTATCCAACAGCCTCATGGAGATTGTACCGGTGCTCAGTCTGGACGACGCCCCCCTGAAGGTAGTCTGGCGGCTTTTCGAAGACATATGCCGGGCAATTCGCTGATATCAACCGCTTGGATGCCGGCAATCCGTTGACGATTGCCGGCTTTATTTTATTTGACCGAAAAAGAAATAGGCAGGGAACAGGAGGGACGATTGGAAGCCGTTGATTATCAGGCAGCCTCATTCGGTCTGATTGGATTTTTCGGCTTTCTCTTTTTCGAGCAGGTCTCGGTACCAGCAAGAAAACTCGAACATTCCCCTGTACCGTTCATCATCATTTATAAGCCCCAGGCACAACTCCAGAACGCCGCTGCCATATGAGTTGCTGTAGCCGTCGAATGTACGCGACTGGAGGAATTCACGCACCAGCATGTGGGTAGTCCGCTTACTCTGATCACGCCGTATATCGATGGGATCCTTAGGCTCCTGAAATGGATCCCACTTTTCGTACCCCACCCTGTCAAGAATGTGCTGCCGGCGTCGGGATGACATACCCTCGAACACGGCCCGTTTCCGGATCTCCGCCTCATCTTTGGAATCGTTATTCATTGGCGTCCCCCTCCTTGTTTGGGGCATCCGCTTTTTCATTGTCGGGATGGTCGATACCGAGGTATTCGTCATCATAGACAGTCAGCAATGCCATCGACAGCGGCACGAGCATCTCCGACATTTTGACATATCGTGTTTTCAAAACGCTGACGAGTTCTTCGGAAATTTGATACAATCGTTGTTGGACAATGTCCAGGTTCACGGTCGGATACGGTTCGCCGGGGACAAACCCCGATTTGCCGCATGTATGCCCCTTTCCGCCGATAGCCGTCGGAATCCCATAAAAACGACAGGTGACGGGACGGTAGTCGTAGAGACTGCACAAGTCCTGGGCGTTGAGCAGCGGACATCGCACCCGCTTTTTCGCCAGGTCTGCCAGAATTTCCTCCTCTGTCATGCCGGATTCGAGAGCCTTGTAGGCGTCCTTTTTGATCCTGTAAGCCTGACGGTCCGCTCTATTAGCCTTCTCCACGACCTCGGCTTTCTCGTCATCGCGCCCCTGGTACGTCCGATTGAATTGATGATTGATGTAGAGCGCTTCAATCAGCGTCAGATCAAAAAGTGCGTGGCAACAATCGGAACATCCCTCGTCACACTTCACACAGTGGGGATATTCTTCCCGAACCCGGCCGAAAACCTCGTCGGCAGCTTTCAATAACGCTTCGTATTTTTCGAAAAACGGCGTAAAATCAATAGTCATGTTTCACCTCTTAAAAATCGCTTACTTAAAAATGTTCCACGTGGAACATATTATTTCCCGACACAGAACCGTTCAAAGACGTAATCCAGGATGTCATCCCGGATCGTGACCCCAAGGATCTCTCCAAGAAGGTCATAGGCGGATCGGATGTCCAGGTTAACCAACTCGAAAGGCATCCCGCAACGAATGCCCTCAGCGGCGGCCATCAGTGCGGCCACTGCGGCGTCAATGGCATGTTTTTGCCTCAAATTGGGAATGATCGCGCTCTCATAGGCGAGCGACGGTTGAAGCGCAAGTGCCTCGATTTTCTGTTTCAACGTGTCGATCCCCTGATTGTAGCGTGCCGAAATGGAGACCCGAGGGATGCTGCGCCAGCAATCCGGGAAAACAGTATTGTTGCCCAACGGATCAAGGTCGCACTTGTTCAAGACCCAGATGACGGCTTTATGGCGGACAATTTCGAAGAGATCGGTATCCTCGTCCGTTATGGGGCTTCCGGCGGCGGTCACAAACAGGACGAGGTCCGCCCCTTCGATGCGGGAAAGGGTTCGTTCCACACCGATTTTCTCGATGGGATCCTCTGTGGAACGCAATCCCGCCGTGTCCGTCAGGAGGATGGGAATGCCCCTGACGACCAGGTTTTCCTCGATAAAATCCCGAGTGGTGCCGGGAAGGTCCGTCACAATGGCACGATCCTGATCCAGGAGACAATTCATAAGGCTCGATTTGCCCACATTTGGTTTGCCGGCGACGACCACCTTCAGCCCGTCCCGCAAAATATGTCCCGCGTCATATCGTGCCGCCAGGGACCTGAGGGAAGACAGTGCCTCTTGTTCCAGTTGTTTTAGAATCCATCCATCGTCGATATCGCCGCCAACGTCGTCTGGAAAATCGATGGCAGCCTCGGTTTCCGCCAGGACACCGCGAATCAGTTTTCGCAACGATTCGATATGTTGTCGCAGTGCTCCCTGCAGTTGAGCCGTAGCGATATGAAGAGCGCTATCCGTGCGCGCGGAAATAATATCGATCACCGCCTCGGCCTGAGTCAAATCGATACGGCCGCTCAAAAAAGCACGACGGGTAAATTCGCCGGGTTCCGCCGGAACCGCTCCATGTCGAAGGACAAGTCCAAGCACGGCACGAACTACCGCCGGCCCTGAATGCATCTGGATTTCGACCACATCCTCCCGCGTATAGGAATGAGGGGCCTTCATCCATACCAAAAGAACCTCGTCCAGGATCCGCCCTGTATCGGGATCGACGATGCGGCCGTGATGAAGTCGATGAGATTTCAGGATAAACGGCGTCGGTGATCGGCGTCGAAGATGAGACGGCTGGAAGACGGTTTGGGCGATTTGGAGTGCATCCGGCCCTGAAATCCGGACGATTCCGATCCCGCCGACACCCATCGGGGTTGCGATGGCGGCAATGGTGGAAATGGTCACTATAATGATCTCTCGGACGCCTCAAAACACCCCAAAAGGATGAATTGATACAACGATCTCATAAGGCTTGCTTTTTCCGACGTTTTTTGGGGAAAATAACGAGTTTTCGATAAAATCCGTCACCAATACTTTGCGTCCTGACCCCTTGGTCGTTCTTCAGGGTCAAATGAATAATCCGGCGATCGTGAGCATTCATCTGACCGATGGTCGCAGGCTTGCCCGTGCTTTTCGCTTTTTCGGAAAGCTTTCGAGCCAGATTTCTCAAGTTTTCCCGGCGATCGTTCAGGTATCCCTCGACGTCGACCTGAATACGGATGCGCTTATCGCTCTGCCGATTGACGATTTTTTCCACGAGATACTGGATGGCCTCGAGGGTTTGTCCCCGTTTACCGATAAGAACCCCGGCGTTTCCGCCTTCGATATTGAACATGATGCGGTCAGCCTTCGTCTCGATGCTGATATCCGCTCCGGTCGTAATGAAGTCGATAATGCGCCGGAGGGCATCTTTTCCCGCGATTATCGCATCCGAATCAAGATCGACGGCGTCACTTTCAGTGCCAAAAGCCTCTTCAACGAGCGCAGCGACTCGATTGACGGTCGGTTCGTTCACGGCTTCCAGATTATCGTCACCCGCATCAGCGGCGATCTCCTCATCAGCCCTGCGCGTCGGCGATTCAGGTTCCGGATGGACAGGAGGGGGCGGCGAAGTTTTCAGTTTGACATGGTCAGGTACGGTGACGCTGATTTTGGCCTTTTTGACGCCGACCAATCCAAAAATGCCGGAGGATCCATAGGAGATAACCTTATATTGAAGCTTTTCTATCGGGATATTCAGGGCTTTCGAGGCTTTTTCCAACGCCTTGTCAACAGCCTTCGCTTCGAATTCCAGAGAGGACGACATATGTGATAACCTCCATCATTTAGGCGTTTTTCCTTCCAATATAATACTGCTGGGCAATTGAGAGAATATTGTTGACCAACCAGTACAGCACAAGACCGGAGGAAAAGTTGATAAAGATAAATGTAAACACCACCGGCATCAGCATCATCATCTTGGCTTGAGTCGGGTCTCCAGGAGGCGGAGACATTTTTTGCTGCAGCAGCATGGTTGCGCCCATGATAATGGTCAGAACAGGAACGCCGTAAGGCGGCTCCATGAACGGAATGGAAAAATCGAACCGAAACAGACGATCGGGTGCCGATAGATCGTTAATCCAGCCCACAAAAGGCGCATGACGAAGTTCGATCGCCTCGTAAAGCATCCGATAGAGAGCAAAGAATACCGGGATCTGAAGCACCATGGGCAAACACCCGCCCATGGGATTGACCTTATAAATGCGATAGAGTCCCATCAACTCTTCGTTCATCTTCTTCTTATCATCTTTGTGTTTCTCCCGAATTTCGGCCATCAACGGTTGAATTTTTTTCATCTGGTTCATGGAGGCATAACTCTTGTTCCCCAAGGGCCAGAGAATCAGTTTGATGATGATCGTCAGAATGATAATGGCGACGCCATAATTCGGTATAACGCTGTAGATATAGTTCATGAGCCAAAGGCAGGGCTTGGCGAGTATGTCGAACATGCCGAAATGGATAAGCTTATCCAATCCGTTATGATATTGACTGAGAATTTTCAGGCTTTTGGGGCCAAAAAACAGATCAAAGGCAAAGGTTTTCACGGTGGCGGGGTCAAGGGTCACCGCAGGCAGAACATATTGACTCCTGAGAAGGTCGTTCTGGGCCACCGACAGATGCAGCCGGGACGATTCAGATGCTTTTGGAATGATGGCGCTGAAGAAATAGCGCCCTTCAATGGCCGCCCATCCGATCTTACCATCATAGATGTTTTTGTCCTCGATCGATTTGATCTTGATCTGCTCAAGGCTGTTGTCGATTAGAGCGCTCGGTCCCTCGAATCCGTATGTGGCCCCATTTGAGGAGGATTGGCCGGAAAGTCCGACCGAGAGTGCGCCCTCCACCGGCCGGGCGGACATATTTTTCATCGTAAGATCAAAGCCCACGAGATAGGTGTCCGGTGAGAAACGAAAGCGTTTCTCCATCACAATGCCTTCGGGGGAAGCATACGAAAAAACGATATCCTCGGAAACGCTTGAAATCGACAGATTATCGGCGTCGACGGATGCCGTGAAAACGGCATTATCGAGATTCGGAAAATCGCCCCCGGAAAAACCGGTATAAACAGTGCCGCCGGGAACGTCCTTGGGAATCAGTGCCTTCATCGGAGAATCTTTTTGAGCGGTCTCACGATATTTTTTAAGAACAATACTCTCAAAAACAGCCCCTCTTTCTGAAATCTTGGCAATATAGAGAGGCGTATCAATGGTGATCACCCTGGCGGGCAGGGTTTCTTCAGAAGGCGTCGGAAAATCCGTCGCCGCAATATCCGGCTTTGCAATATCCGTCTTCGGGGCAGGCGGTACGGCAACCTCGGCGACGCTGTCGGTTTCGACCGGCGGTGGCGCATCCGGTTCAACCATAAAGAACTGCCAAACAAATATAACAAGAAATGAAAGTGCTATTGCTACAAATAATCGAGCTTGTTCCATTATCCTCTCCTCAAAGTCAAAACGAACATGTTCTCCGACATGAAAACTCGCAACAACGGCCCGCAGGGTATCAATGTAAAAAAGGAGGTTGGAAAGGCCGCAAGGCGCCTCTTATGATTATGGGACAGGATCGATTCCTCCGGGATGGAAGGGATGGCACCGCAGGATGCGCCGACCGGACAGGGCGATTCCCTTGAAAACACCATGACGCGAGATGGCCTCGTAAGCATAATGGGAACAGGTGGGATAAAACCGGCAGGATGGCGCCAACACAGGAGATATTATATATTGGTAAAGCCGTATGAGTATCAGCAAACTATGCTTTATGACTACCATTTGGTATTCTGTCAAAAATATGTTTCAGAGATATAAAAACATCTTTTGTCGACAGGTCTGCCGCCTGCTTTTTCGCAATGATATTAATATCCCAACAACCTGTTATCCTGTGCTTGTTTAAACGAAAAAACTCACGACAAAGCCGTTTGATCCGGTTGCGAACAACGGCGTTACCGACCTTCTTCGTTACAGTAATCCCAAGGCGCGTTCGATCCTGACTCCCCCGGCGGAAACTGATGACGAAATACCGGCTGTGAAGCGCCTGACTCGAACGCGACAACCGGAGGAACTCAGAGCGCTTTCGTATCCTGTCGGCTTTGGTGAATAAAAATTTCAACCGTGTCGATGTATCCCATGGACCGATCGATGCCGGACGGCATAGTCCGTCGATTCGACCGGCCTCACGCGTCAAACCTATGCGGAAAGTCGTTTTCGACCCTTGGCTCGCCGCCGCTTGATGATGTTTCTGCCCGCCTTGGTGGACATGCGCTTCAAAAAGCCATGGGTTCTCGCACGTTTGATTTTGCTGGGTTGATACGTCCGTTTCATAGCCGAATCCTTTTGATCGTTGAATGTATTTGCTTCAAAAGTACAACACCGGGCTAATGAATTCAGAAAAAACTTTTGCGCCTGAATTTGCCCGATCCAATCAGTTTAACCTAAATATTTAAACACAATCATTCAAAAGCGTCAAGATTAAATTCCCAACTCAACCTTCGACTCTACATAGGACGGTGTCGGTCACCATCATGGAAGTCTAAAGTTGAATTCCCATATCATAGGTCGGAAGGATGCTCGTCATCCTTGCGTCATGCCTGCACCGTTTCGAAAATATCGAATTCCTCCAAATGATAGTCCTGATTGGGATAAACGACAATCTGCCTGCCGGTCGCCCGTTCCAGGGCAATAATAATGTGATTCTCCTCTCCGTGGAGCAATTCGGCGATATCCGGATTCACGCGGATCGTCAGGAGGCCGCCCGTCATGTCCCGGACATCCCGCATCACTTCCCGATAAATATTGTAGCATATCGATCGCCCCGACATCAGATATCCTTCGCCCTCGCAGTAAAAACAGGGTTCGCACAAGAGGCGATTCAAGGGTTTCCGGACACGCTTCCGGGTCATCTGGATCAGGCCCATGTCCGACATGGGAAGGATATGCGTCTTGCTCCGATCTTTTTTAAGCGCATCTTTCAGTGCATTGAACACTTTTTCCTGATTCGATTTTTTGGCCATGTCGATAAAATCGATGATAATGATGCCGCCGATGTCCCGCAACCTGACCTGGTAGGCAATCTCCTTGACGGCTTCGAGATTGGTCTTGAGGATGGTTTCCTCCAGATTGTGCTTGCCGACGTATCGACCTGTGTTGACATCGATGGCCACCAGCGCCTCTGTGTGCTCGATAACGATGTAGCCTCCCGATTTGAGCCAGACTTTCTTTTTGAGGGCTCGGGTGATGTCCCCTTCCAGGTTGAAGGCATCGAAAATAGGCTCCTGACCGTCATAAAACTCCACATGGCCTTTAAGGCGAGGCATAAATGTTTCCAGGAAGGAAACGATGGCGTCGTAAGTGGCCCTGGAGTCCACCACCACCTCCCCCGCCTCATGGGTCAGAAGGTCCCGGACGGCTCGCAGGCTGACCGTCAATTCCTGATGAAGCAGACACGGTGCCGAAGCCGCTTTGTATTTGGCCTGAATATTGCTCCAGAGGTTCTTGAGGAAATTCATTTCATAGGCGAACTTCTCCTCCAAAACCCCTTCGGCGGCGGTGCGGACGATATAACCGTCATCTCCTTCCCGAAGAGACAACATCAGGCGCTTCAAACGATTCCGCTCGACCTCATCCTCGATTCGCCGGGAAATCCCCACATGGCTCGAGGTCGGCATCAAAACCAGGAAACGGCCGGGCAAGGAGATGTGGGAGGTCACCCGGGCCCCTTTGGTGCCGATGGACGATTTTGCCACCTGAACCATGATCTCCTGGCCTTCCGTCAGGACATCTTCGATATGATTCGGTTTTTGGCCCACCGTATGAAGATCGCTCACGAGGTCGACATCCCCGCCGTCCTCGATGTCATCGGTGAAAATTTTTTCGAATTCCGAACTGTTTTCATCGATGACGTCGTCCACATAGATAAAGGCCGCCTGGCTCAAGCCGATATCCACAAATGCCGCCTGCATGCCCGGCAAAACCCGCTGAACCTTTCCTTTATAGATGTTTCCCGCGATATCCGATTCATCCTTCCGTTCGACAAAAATCTCGGCGATGGTGCCGTCCTCGAGAAGAGCCACCCGCGTTTCATGATCGCTCACATTGACGATTAATTTTTTGTCCATGAGGTCATTCCCGGGACGATCGCCATTTTCCTGACCGTCACCTGTTTTACGATTTCCTCGGGAAGATCGAAGATGGCCTGCAGGATCTCAACAGGCCTGACGATACTGCCCGGAATGAGATTCAAGGTCATCTCCAGTTCGCGGAGAGAACGCTGATGAATATCCAGCACCACGTCCTTCAGTTCGATTTGGGTCTGCCGCCCTTTCGGGTTGGTCCGCATCAGAATGTGACTGGATGCAACGGCGAAAGCGTCCAGGCGAGGCGGCATAAAAACCGACTGCTCATGATGAATCCGGTAGTGTGCAGCCGAAGGCGTCCTGCGTGCCGACTTGGAAGGCGCCAGTTGACAGTTCGTAACATCGAGCCCTTCGGGCAGGCACGCGTTCAGGCGCGCCGGGATCTCCGTCGGTCGGACCTCACCGTTGACGGTGAGGTAGAAAACCTCTTCTTCGCTTTCCATGCCGATGGGCAGAGGATCTTGAAAGGAGATGCGGGGCATCGGATGGTACCCCTGGGAATACTTAACGGGAATACCCGCTCTTCGAATAGCACGTGTAAAAATGTTCACCATCTCCAGATGGCCGAAGTATCGACCCGACCCGAGCTTGGTATAATGGATCTGGAGGGTTTTGTAATCCGGAACCCCCCGGGAGGTCGGCGCAATGTCGACAACGTCCGGGCTCATGGACTCCGGACCATATATCCGAGGTTCAAGGGTGTCGAAGTCGCAGACACCGCAGTGGTTGCACACCCCGCTGCGGCAGTCTCCGATGGTTTCGGCGGCGAGGGCCGCGGCCCATTCCGAGCGAAAAAATTCGCGACTGACGCCCACATCGATATGATCCCACGGCAGGGGTGCCTCAGGATCTCTGGTCCGGGTGGTATAGAACTCGGGGTCGACGCCTGTCGATTCGAAAGCCTGACGCCAGATATCGAACCGGAACTGGTCCCCCCATCCGTCAAAACGGCAGCCACCCCGATGGGCAGCGACCAAAAGCGTTGAAAGCCGTCGGTCTCCACGGGCGAACACCCCTTCCAGGTAACTGACTTCGGGGTCCTGCCACTTGACCTGGACGCCCGGCAGATTGAGTCGTGCCTTTAAAGATTCGATTTTTTCCCGAGAGGCGCCGATGGGGACCTGACCACACCACTGAAAGGGGGTATGGGATTTTGGAATGAAGGTTCCCACACTGACGTTGATCTTTCCTTTTCGTCCCCTGCCCCCCCCCTGCCGTCGAAGATCCTTCACCAGGTCGACGATGGCGTCCAGGTCCGCGTTGGTTTCGGTGGGAAGGCCGACCATGAAATAGAGCTTGATGACCTGCCACCCCGCTCCGAAAGCATCGGCCACCGTGCGCAGAATATCCTCACGGCTGACGTTCTTATTGATAACGTTCCGTAAGCGTTGACTGCCGGCCTCCGGGGCGATGGTAAATCCGGTTTTTCTGACCTTTTTGATCTGTTCCATCAACTCCTGTGTCAGCGTCCCGGCCCGCAGAGAGGGGAGAGAAACGGCCACGTGTTCTCCGGAATACTGTTTCATCAAGCGGGCAAGAAGCGGAGCGATGCAACCGTAGTCCCCCGTGCTGAGAGAAAGAAGCGATACATCTTCATACCCCGTGGCGGCGATGGCATCGTCCAGCAAGGTCATCAAGGTTTCGGGGGAACGCTCCCGGACCGGACGATAAATCATTCCCGCCTGGCAGAAACGACACCCCCGGGTGCATCCCCGTGCCACCTCGAGGCGGAGGCGGTCATGGATCGGCCTGCCGTAGGGAATTATCGGCGCCCTGGGAAACGGGGCCTGATCGAGGTCGGGAAGGACGGCCCGGCGAACCGTCGCGTATTCACGAAACCGGGGAATAAGGATCTGGATCCCGCGGTCATCGTATCTCGCCTCGAAAAAGCCGGGAATGTAAACGCCCGTGAGCCGGGACCATGACTTCAAAAGCGTCTCGCGTCGACCGTCACCACCGGATCGCCACGCCAACCATAGATCCGCCATCTCGAGAAGCACGGTCTCGCCGTCTCCCACGACCATGGCATCAAAAAAATCGGCCACGGGTTCAGGATTTACGGTACAGGGACCGCCGGCGATAATCAAAGGATGATCGGCATTCCGTTCCCGGGCATAAAGCGGGATGTCCGAAAGGTCGAGCAGGGTCAAAACATTGGTGTAGTTGAGTTCATAAAGGAGGCTGATCCCGACGATATCGAAACGCCCCAAAGGGACACCGGATTCCAGCGTCGAGAGGGGCCGGCCGGTCTCTCGGAGCCGCGCCGCCATGTCCACCGCGGGGGTAAAAACCCGCTCGGCGGCGATATCATCGCGTCGGTTGAGGATGTCATATAGAATCTGCAGGCCGAAATGAGATGTTCCGACCTCGTAAAGATCGGGGTAGGCCAGTGCCACCTTGAGGGCGACCCTGTTGAGGTCTTTTTTAACGATGTTGATCTCGGATCCCAGGTATCGACTGGGCTGGGAGACCAACGGCAAGATATCTTGAATGTCACCAGTGTTCATGTTAAATAACTTTCGTTCGATGCAAAACAAAAAAATCATATTAACCATCTTCAGAAAAAAATACAAACCTTCAATGAAAATAATCCACCACAAAGCCGCGATTATGCTCCTGACGGGGATCGCGCTCGTCATCACGGCCATATCCGCCCTGCAAGCTCCCGCCGCCGAATTCAAGCGGGAAAACGCCGTTGTCAAAGCCGTTCGAAAAGTCAGCCCGGCAGTGGTCAACATCAGTTCGGAGCGCCCTGCCAGGGACCGACGCCCCCCATTCAATGGGATGGATCCTCTATTCGATTGGTTTTTCAAGGATTTCTTTGAGTCCAACCCGAGACGTCAGTATCAACGCAACAGTCTCGGCTCCGGCGTCATCATCGACGGTCGACGAGGCTTCATTCTCACCAACGCCCACGTCATCTTTCAGGCAGGCAGGATCACCGTCACGCTGAAAGATGAACGGGAATTCGAAGCAACCATCGTGGGCGCGGACCCGGATTCAGATCTGGCGGTCCTCAGAATCGACTCCAAAGCGCCGTTGCCGGCTGTCGATATGGGGGATTCAAGCGATCTGATGATCGGCGAAGACGTCATCGCCATCGGCAATCCATTCGGCTTCTCCCACACCGTGACCACTGGGGTCGTCAGCGCGCTGAACCGGAACATCCGGGCCGACAACGCGGTCTACCACGATTTTATTCAGACGGATGCATCCATCAATCCCGGTAACAGCGGCGGTCCCTTACTGAATATCAACGGCGTGCTGATCGGCATCAACACCGCCATTTATGCCAAAGCCCAGGGTATCGGGTTTGCCATCCCCATCAACAAGGCCTCAAGGGTCGTTGCGGACCTCATTGCTTACGGAGAAGTTCCTCAAACATGGATCGGGGTCACCGTTCAGGGAATCACGGAGCAGATGGCCCGATATTTCAATCTGTCCGTTCAAGGCGGAGTCCTGGTCAAGCAGGTGGAGCCCGACAGTCCAGCCCACGCCGAAGGTGTTCGGGAGGGCGACATCATCCTTTCACTGCGTAATATCAAGATCCAATCGGCAGGGGAATTCAACGCAGCAATGAGAGGAATTACCGCAGGGGAAAAGATTCAAATCGTTCTGTGGCGAAACGGCGGCATGTTGAAAAAAACAGTCAAGGCCGACATATTTCCCCTCGACAAGGCGTCTGAACTGGGGTACCGCCTTCTGGGAGTCAAGGTCAAGAATGCTCTTTCTCCACAGGACCGAAACAACGGAGCGGTCATCACCACGGTACGGTCGGATTCCTATCTCGCCGAAATCGGGGTCCAGACAGGCGACATTATTCGTCAGATAGATGAGATGAAGGTCGAAAACACCCAGGACTTCGAGCGGGCCGTTATCAAATACCGGAACAAAGGATCGGTGGTCATCCTCTTGCAGCGCGGTGATCGAGGGTATTACATCACCGTTAAATTATAGACCTTCGGAATCCCCCGGACCCGGTGGGTTCCCAAATCCGTCTCCGGATGCTTGACACGATATTGGCCATGTGTTAATTTTCTGAAATTTCAGAATTATAGAATACAGAAAAAGGCGCCTACGCGTAAACCTACAGGCAGAGAAAACAGCATGAAACCAGAAGACGATGACCACGGGGGGTCCGCCGAGAGAAAGCGGTCGACACTGATCGTTCCGGGAGGAAACCTGGACAGCGTTGCGCCGCTTGTTGAAGGCCGGGATGCATCGTCTGGAACGGAAACAACACCGCCGTTCGATCACAACAGCTTCGAAGCAAAGAGGATCATGGCCCCCGGCGGAGACCTCGATGCCATCGATTTGAAAGCGGGAACGATGGTCAGGGGCAGGCACACCGGGAAATCGAAGCATTCCGTCGCCCCACCTGAACCCCGACCCGCCGGAGAAGAAAAAGAGATGATGTTTCGGGAGAGGGGTACCTTTATTGATTCAGAACCGGACGAACGTTACGGCCAAGGCCGCCAGTCCATTTCCAGAACCGTTCAGGTGAGGACGGACCGTCCGCGGCAAAAAGAGACGGCTGGATTGAGGTTTCAAGACGGCGACGAAGATTCACCTGTCTTTTCAAACACCTTCCACGACGGGGAAGAGGAGAGCCACGGACGACCCCTTCCCGAGCCGGAAATGCATTCCGGACCTGAGCCCATAAAAACCTCGGGCCTTCGCGACGCCGCAGCACCGTTCCAGGCTCTTCGAGAGGTCGATTACCGGACTTCGGACAATTCTCCCCCCCTCCGTTCTCCGGTCGTGAAGATGACCCCGTTTTCCCGGAATGACGACGTCGGCAAAACAACTGAGGAAGACGTTGCCTACCTGGATGTTTCGACAGCTCAGTTGGAAGCCGTGATTCAACACATTATGGAGCGGGTCTTTGTCGAAAAGATTGAGGCGATTTTAGAGAAGGTTATAGAAAAAGCCGTTGCGCATGAAATGCAACAAATTCGAAAGGTTTTTATGGAAGAACTGGGCCGGCCCGTCGGATTCCGGGATGACGAAACGCGGTAAAGCCGCCCCGGAATAAAACGCCCAGACCCATAATGACCCGATCAAACAACGCCAGGACCGCAGACCAGGAAGAAACCGGACCCTCAAAGAGGACCCGTTATCCTTTTTCGGTCACTGCGGTCCGCTGTTTTATTGTATGGCTAACACCATATGGGCGGACGGGTAACAACAGCCGGATTTCAATCGATTGAGGAGTGGAAGTTCATGAGCATCGATCTGCTTGACAAGGGGTATGAGCCCCATGACGTGGAAAAACGCTGGTATGATTTTTGGGAAAAAGAAAGACTGTTCGCCGCCGAAGAGCGGAGCGATAAAAGGAGTTATGCTATCGTCATCCCCCCGCCCAACGTCACCGGCGTTCTTCACATGGGACATGCCCTGAACAATGCGCTTCAAGACATTCTCTGCCGTTACCGGCGGCTCCGCGGCGACAACGTGCTCTGGATGCCCGGTACCGACCACGCCGGCATCGCCACTCAGAACGTGGTGGAACGACATCTTGCCGCGGGCGGTTTGGACCGCCATCAGTTGGGTCGGGAGAAGTTCATAGAACGGGTATGGGAATGGCGCAAGGAATACGGCGGGGCCATCATCCGTCAACTCAAGCGGCTGGGTGCATCCTGCGATTGGGAGCGAGAGCGGTTTACCATGGATGACGGTCTGTCCAAAGCGGTCCGGAAGGTGTTCGTCCAGCTTTACGACGAAGGCCTGATCTACCAGGGCAATTATATCATCAACTGGTGCCCCAGATGCCGTACTGCCCTGGCCGACCTGGAGGTGGAACACGAGGAAGTGAACGCCCATCTCTACTACATCCGATATCCATTTCCCGACGGGTCGGGCGCCGTCACCGTGGCAACGACCCGACCTGAAACCATGCTGGGTGATACGGCCGTTGCCGTCAATCCCGAGGACGAGCGGTATTTGAACCTTCCAGAGGAAGCCGTGATCCTTCCTCTGCTGAACCGCTCCATTCCGATCATTCGAGACAGTTATGTGGATACGGCATTCGGAACCGGCGCGCTCAAGGTTACGCCGGCTCATGATCCCAATGACTTCGAGATCGGTCGGCGCCACAACCTGCCTGCCGTCAAGGTCATTGGCGACGACGGCCGCATGACGAGCGACGCAGGGAAATATGAGGGCATGGATCGGTTCGCGTGCCGGAAAGCCGTGATCGAGGATTTGCGTGCCCAGGGCCTGCTCGAAAAAATCACACCGCTTGTCCACAGTGTGGGACATTGCTACCGGTGTCACACGGCCATCGAGCCCAATCTCTCCAAGCAATGGTTCGTCAAAGCCAAGCCTCTGGCGGACAAAGCCATGGCCGCCGTCAAAACGGGAAAGACGCGCATCATTCCAGACATATGGGAAAAAACCTATTTTGAATGGCTTGAGAACATCCGGGATTGGTGCATCTCCCGCCAGATCTGGTGGGGCCATCAGATTCCGGCCTGGACCTGCGAGGCCTGCGGAAATCTGATGGTGGCCATGACGGCACCTTCGGCATGCACCGAATGCGGGAGCGCCGATCTTGTTCAGGAGACGGACGTCCTTGACACGTGGTTCAGCTCGGCGCTGTGGCCCTTCTCGACCATGGGATGGCCGGAAAAAACACCCCTCCTGGAAACCTTCTACCCCACGTCGGTGCTTATTACCGGATTCGATATCCTGTTTTTCTGGGTCGCCCGCATGATGATGATGGGAATCCATTTCATGAACGACGTCCCGTTCCGCGATGTCTACGTTCATGCCCTTGTCCGGGATGAAAACGGCCAGAAAATGAGCAAGTCCAAGGGTAATGTCATCGACCCTTTGAACGTCGTCGAAAAATACGGGACTGATGCCTTCCGCTTTACCTTAGCCGCTTTCGCCGCTCAGGGAAGAGATGTGAAGATGTCCGAAAAACGGGTTGAAGGTTACCGAAATTTTATCAACAAACTCTGGAATGCCACCCGATTTTCCCTGATGCACCTGGACAAGGCATACCCCGACATCCCCACAGACCGTATCTCCCTGGCGGATCAGTGGATCTTGTCGCGGTTGAACCGGGTCATCCGGACGGTCGAGGAAGCACTTTCCGGCTACCATTTCAACGAAGCCGCCAACACCCTCTATCAGTTCGTCTGGCACGAATTCTGCGACTGGTACCTCGAGGCCGTCAAACCGGCCCTTTACGGCAATATGGGCGATGCGGCAAGAGATGCGGCACGAAGCGTCCTGTGGCGGGTTCTCAGGGAAACGCTCATCCTGCTCCATCCGTTCATCCCCTTCGTCACTGAAGAGATCTGGAACAAGTTGCCGGGCACCAAGGGATCCATCATGCGGGCCGCCTTCCCCCTGGATAATCCCGACACCGCGGTTATTGTTTCAGCACCCGAAGCCGAGATCAAAATGAATACGGTCATGGACATCATCACCGGTGTCCGCAATATTCGGGGAGAGATGAATATTCAGCCGTCCGCCGCCTTGGAGGTCATCATCCACTCGCCGGATGACGCGGTGCGTACGACCATTGAGGCGCAAAGCGGGATTATCAAGGACTTGGCCCGCCTCAAATCCCTCATGGTCTCGACGCCGGGGGAACGACCGAAATCGGCGGCGACGGCCGTTCTGGAAAATGCCGCCGTCTTCGTTTCCCTGGAGGGGATCCTTGATATCGATATGGAAACCATGCGCCTGGAAAAGGAGATGGCCAAGATCGACAAAGAGTTGACCGGAATCTCGAAAAAACTCAACAACGAGGATTTCCTGGCCAAAGCCCCCGAGGACGTAGTGGAAAAGGTTCGGGAGAAGCATCGCGGTCTGATGGAAAAACGACAGAAACTCGAAGTCAATATGGAGAAGATCAAGGCGCTGGATCTCAATTAAAATCCAGGATCGAAAACATTCCCCAGATGCTTCCGCAGCGGAAAAGCGCCGTCCGATCCGGACGGCAACCCCGCCCTGTCCTTTGCAAAGGCTTCAGGAGACCAAATGGCATATCGGCGACGGCGAACTGATGAAACAATAGACCGAAGACTTGATCAGAGCGGGGGCGATACAAACAGATGCACCGCCAAAATCGATTTGAGAGGAGCTTGGGTCCGCGTCATCCCCAGAGATCGGTAATGCTCCCCGAACGGCAAGGTCGAGACGCAATAGCGCACCGTTTAAATGTCCTGATCACGCTCGTTCGAGCCGCCAGGTTCTTCGACATCGAAGCCCGGGCGAAGGTCGAAAAGGAACTTTTGCTGGGCGGCATCAGCCGTATCGCTGTCGTCGGCGAAGCGGCTTCCGGAAAGTCGACTTTCATCAACCGAAAAGTGCTTTCGGAAGACATTCTCCCCATGACGGGCGGCACCGCCGTCCCCGTAGAGATCCACAACAGTCCTGACAGGCGTATGGAGATCATCCCCTATGTCGAACGTTCAAATTTCCCCATGACGGGAAACGGAATGAAATCAGGGGGGATGACCGGTTTGCGGGTATGCGAAGGCCCTGCCGTTATCATCGCCGATCCGACACCGGCGGATGTAATGCGTCATGTGTCGGGATCAACCCTTGAAGCACGAGAACGCCTCGCCGAGACCACCGCTCGGGTCAGAATTTTCCTGGATACATCCGCGCCGACGGGCCTGATCCTGGTAGACACCCCCGGCATTGGTCCCGTGAACCGTGCAACCGTCGCCACCCGCTATCGCATTCTTCCCGGTTGCGACGACATTTTCTTTCTGCCCTTGGATAGAGGGCTTTCATCGGCCGAACGAGCGTTTCTCGATAGTCCGGCACTGACGGGGCGTCGGATCAGATCATTGCTCCCCGGCGCCGGGTGGTCCCGACAAGACAGCGACGAGAGCTCGTCGTGGTCGGTGGCGGCCCACGACCGACGGCTCACTTTTGCCGTTCGTGCCGAACCGGTGATCCGTCACCAGGCGTTCCTGGCCCGAACCCGTTGTGATGCGGAAATGAGCGCGCGGCGGAAGTCCGCGACGGAATGCAGACGCATCGAGACCGAGATCGGCATCCTGGAAACAGAAATCCGTATTGAAGCGGCGAAGCAACTGTCCCGTCTGAACGTCGACCTCACAGCCCTGAAGACCCGGATGTCGGAAGTGATCGAACAAAAGATCACGACCGCCGCGGAAGGCATTTCCCTCCCGGTCCTGACCACGCTGGAATCGGCCGTAGCCGGCTGCACGGCGGAAACGATGGCGGCAATTCAATCCCTTGCCAAACAATACGAATCGAAAAGCCGGGAACTCCTCGCCCCCTGGAACGTTCTGATCCAACGCGAACTCGGCGTCGTCACCGTGCCGGGGGAGCACAGGGGATTTCATGCCCGGGTCCTGGCCGCGATCGCTCTGGCGCGAATAAACCCTTACAGCATTCTCGCGGATATTCTGCCTGGGATGCTGACCTGCAAACCTGCCGTCATCGTCCACCGACTGGAGGCGATCGCAATGGATGTGCCTCGTCGCGTGGAAAGCGTTTTCCGCCCGGTCGAGGAGCTCTTTCCGGCGGAATGGAATGACGAAATAAACGGTCGAATGAACACCGTTCGTCAAGGGATTTCCGCGGCCAGACGCGGGCCCATGGAATTCGAACGGGAGTCTCTGCTCAGAACGATCCGGACAAAACTCCATGCGATCGCAAGAAAAAACAGGTTGTAACCGGGAAGCGAACGAAAAAACAGCGAAGAGGAGTGATCGATGATTCCCATTCGAGATATCAACCCGTCAAGAACCGTTCCGATGGTCAATTATGCCATCATCGGGGTCAACGTGTTCGTATTTCTGACCGAGCTTTTTCAGGGCGGCGACATGGCCCGCTTCATTTATTATTATGGTTTGGTCCCCGCCCGTTATTCCGTTCCTGAGATCGCCTCATACTTCAGCTTCGGGCAGCAGATCTTCTCATTCTTCTCTTTCATGTTTCTTCACGGCGGCTTTCTTCACATCCTGGGAAACATGTGGTTTCTCTATATCTTCGGCGACAACGTGGAAGATCATCTGGGCCCTTACCGGTATTTGGCCTTCTATCTCCTCTGCGGCATATCGTCGGGCCTTTCTCACATGCTCCTCAACATCCATTCGAACGTCCCGGTCGTCGGTGCCAGCGGCGCCATTGCCGGCGTCATGGGAGCCTACCTGATTCTCTATCCCCGATCCCGTGTCCTGACCCTGGTTCCTATCATCATTATTCCTTTTTTCTTTGAACTGCCGGCTTTCATCTTCATGGGCATCTGGTTTCTGATTCAGTTCCTCAATGCGGCGGGCAGTTTCGGCAACGCCACGGACATCGCCTGGTGGGCACACATCGGGGGGTTTCTCTTCGGCATCCTGTTCCTGCGGCTATTGGGGAGAGTTCCGTCTACCGGCGTCACCCATTTCACCCGGCAACTGGCTGAACGGAAAACCACCCATCGCCTCCAGGTCATTCGGCCCACCGGTCCCGTGGAAGACCAGAACCTTTACGGCACCATTCTGATCACCCCTCACGAAGCGCTTCGGGGTACCCAAAAGGTCGTCAACATTCCGTGGGGGTTTCACAACCAAATGATTCGCGTTACGGTTCCTCCCAACACCCGGGAAGGAAATATTCTCAGGCTCGACGGCATGGGCAAGCGGATGCCCGACGGACGACGAGGGGATCTGATGCTCACGGTCAGATTCGAGGCCTATCACAGGTAAGGCGTGAACAGCCAGGAAAACGAATCGCGAAGCTTGAGAGCAAGAGGCCTGGCCACCATCTCCTCGAGTGTGATCTCCCGAGCCTTCTCGAGTTGATGTTCGAAATGCGGCAGCAAGTCCTGAGCTACGCTGCGACCGTAGATTTCAACCATGAGCTCGAAATTGAGGCGAAGACTCCGGGTATCGAGATTGGCGGAACCGATCTGAGCATAATGATGGTCGATGATGATCAGCTTGGTGTGGACAAATGGGGGGGGTTGAAAAAAGATACCAACCCCCCGCTCCAGCAGATCGGGAATCAGCCTCATGGAAGCCCAGTGAACGAAGGGAAGGTTGTTTTTTTCAGGCAGCAGAATCCGAACCGCCACCCCTTTGAGAGCGGCGGCTTGCAGGGCGCCGATAAGCTCTGACGACGGCAGGAAATACGGGGTCATGATGGAGATGGACTTGCGGGCGAAGGAGACGGCGCAAAGCAGCAGCATTTCCAGCCGGTCGATATGGATATTCGGACCGTCCACAACAACGCGACAGATCGTATTGCCCGTATTGAATGAATGAACGGGGCCGGGAGTAAGTTGCTCACCGGTAGCAAAGCGCCAATCCTCAAGAAAGGCATGCTCGATCTGGCCGGCGATGGGACCGGTAAGCCGGAAATGGAGATCGATAACCGGGTGTCGATTTTCCGTCTTGTTGACCAGGTGCCCGTCGCGAATGTTCATGCCGCCGACAAAGGCAACCTTTCCATCGACGACCAGAATCTTCCGATGATTACGAAGATTGATTCGAAATGTCGGAGGATAAAGCCTGGGCGGCAGGAAGCGGGCGAACCGAATCCCCCGCTTGGCGAGAAGCCTGCCCGCCCGTGGAATACTGTACCACTCCCCCACCCCGTCGATGATTACCCGGACGTCGACCCCGCGTTCCCGAGCATGAGTCAAGGCGTCGACAAAGATCCGTCCCGTCGAACGGGTCTCAAAAATATAGGTGCTCAGGTAAATGTATTTTTCAGCTTGTTCAATCGCCGAAATCATACTCGGATATGTTTCCTCGCCGTTCACAAGAGGCGTAATCATATTTCCGGCGATAAGGGGCCTCCGATTGACGGCATCCGACATCCGGACAATCTCATCCAGAGGAGGGGGGATCTGAAATGCCATAATTTGCCGCTGGTCCCGCATTTCATGCTCGATCTTGAACGGCGAATCCACCTCCAGCTTTCTCGCCCGAGAGCGGATGCGGTTGACCCCGAAAAAAAAATAACAGACAGGGCCGGCCAAAGGAAATGTCAGACAGATAACAAACCACCCCAGAGCGGAGCGAGAGTCCTTCTTGAAAAGAAGAGCATGCCCGGCCGCAGGAATTGCGAGAACCGCATACATCAGCAGAAACCATCCATCAATCATAGGCATCTAAAAAACCATATCTTGAAAATTAGCAAGAAAAATCTGAGGTCGCCGTCCGGACCGGGTCTGAAACACCGCATCCGCCGGAGGAGGGCCGGTGCCCGCGAGGAATTGCAATCTCCGCGTCATTATGATACCGATCGGCAGAGGTGAGGTCTACATTGAACTCAACTTTCGACTTTCATAAGCCGTATCTATCCGGTCAACATCATGAAAGTCGAAAGTTGAGATTGAATTTTAAAAACGTCTATACAATCCGACGGAAAACGGTGCTGCCATCGGTAAACCGGCGCCCGAAATGCGTGATCCGTCCGCTCTAAAACAGCCTTGAATTTTTGCCCATTTCAGGACTACGGGAAACCCCGACGGCAAGGGAAAGGATACTGGCTATGGCCTGTGATGAACAGCAGCGAATTGTCGTATTTCAGCAGCATGCCTCCGGTGCCGGTAAAATTCGAGGTATCAGACTATATGGAGGTGGGCAGTTCAAAATTCAGACGATCTCCATTGACGACGACCTTCCCCCGATATTGGACGAGACGGACCGTTACTTTCCGAAGACCCTTTACGCGGATCTGGTCCTGAATTATCTCAACCATCCGGATCTGTCCTGTGATCTTGTGGAAAAATGCATAGCACAGGGGATTCCGGTAGTGGTTCCCGGCAAGAAAGGGGGCTTGAAGGGCGTCTATACCGCCCCCACCTGATGCGGTCTTACCCGGCAGGTCGGCCTGGGACGTTATGGTGAACACTTTGGTCTACCCGAGTACAGCATCGAAATTTGCCGCGAAAAAATCGCAGACATAAAGGTTGTCCGCGGCGCCCCTTGTGGCGCGACATGGCAGGCAGCCCGGCGGATTATCGGACTCGATGTATCGGCGGCCGTGACACGCATCGGCCTGGAGGCTCAGTTTTTCTGTATCGCGGATCCGGCCGCTTGGGATCCGATCTATGGACACAGCCCCGTCCATTATGCCGGAGAATTCCACATTGCCGCCGTCCGTCGTGCACTCAAGGGATTGAAATCAAAGAGCGTTGGGTGATGCCGTCAAGCATTCGGCAGGAGATCGTTTTCAACAGCGGTGATGATAGTCGCTTAAGGCCCATATACGGCTTTTTTTGAAAGCCTTTCTCGGAAAAATAAACCCACAGACAAAAACAAACACAGAATGATGCGAGATCATCTTTTTGATTTTCTTGTAAAAATTAAATATTTTTTTGACAAGGCCATGACTTTAAATTATATTCCAGAATTCCGTCTCGCCAGGGTTGGTATTCCAGCTCCCTGAAAGGAGAAATTTATAACCTCCCGCACTATAGGGCAATCGACCATCTTTCATGAAGAAACACCTCGTGGCAGAAGATCGGGCCCGAAAGGCATGCCGAATCGCTGCTTCGTCGGCCACGTTTTCCCGGCCACCCTGAACGCTCAAATGAAACCGAATCACAGGCGATTCCGGAAAAAATACCTTGGATGGCATAGCCGCCCCGCATTCCGGACATTCCCGCCAAATCGGTAGGGTAAGAGAAGAGAAGAGAAGAGAAGAGAAGAGACAACATACCAGGGAAAGGAAGGAAAAATGAATGATTTTTTGAAAAGCCTCCGCTCCAACAGCAAGGACAAACGCTACGATCGCAATGACCGTAATGAAAGGCCGAATCGCCGGCAATACGGGAACGGCAACTACGGGAACTCGGCCTACAGCGGCAATCCCCAGTACAAGAACGACAGAAATAACGGCAATCTCAGAAAACCCCACAGACCTTTTGAGGACAACAGGATGTCCCTCTTGCTGGAAGAGGCCCTACCCGAAATCAAAGAGGCCGTATCGCGCCTGGCGAATGCAGGCGAACGGCTGGTCGCAGCGGAAGAACGCAAAGCCAACGCCATGGAAAGGCTCTCAAATTCGCTTCAGGAACTCCTCCTGGGCGGTTCTCCCCTTGCGGTTTCACGAAACGAGCCCCCCGGCATCGATGCCGCGTCGGCCGCAGCAGCCCACGACAATGCACAAAAGCCGACCAACAACGTAACAAGAGAAGCCGTTCTCGACATCATTCTGACGATGCGCGAAGAAGGTGCTACCTACGGCAAGATCGCCGACCATCTGGAATCGGAAAATATCCCGACATTCTCCAGGAAAGGAAAGTGGCATGCCCAGACCATTCATCGGGTATGCCGGGAATGCGCCTGAATTCACATCCGTACCGATCGATTAAACGGCACTTGGTCGCGTCTTGCGAAAGCCACCACAAGACCGGGGATGTTCAACCCTCGCTCCTGTGTGATTTCAAGGAAAGCGATTCCGCAAAATGATGTTTACTCAACTGTCGACTTTCATGATGGTGACCGGATAGCGGTGCCGGTAGGATACGGCCTATGAAAGTCGACAGTTGGGATGTTTGAAAAAAATGTTTCAGGGGATGGTGGGATTCAATGGAGCGGCGAGCTGAAAGCGGTTGTGCACCCCCTGGTCGAATCTTTTCCTTTCAACACGCCACAGATTGACCGGGATCGATCCGCGACACAGACGCCATCACTTATTGCTGCTTCCTTCCGGACCTGACAAGGTTCGTGAGTGTCTGTTGCGCGGCGGCCGGTCAAAGCGGCACGTATCGGGGACAAGATCCTCGAGGGGGAATTCAGCCCCGCATAAAGCGGATTTCGGGTAGAGGGCACCGCTAGCTCCCCGCCTAGCACAACCACCTTTTTATACTCGAAATGATTTTGTTAATCAAGTGAAAAGATGTTTTCTTCTCTCCGCCGTCCGGATCCAACCCTTTATAAAGCGCCGAATGGGGGTTTTTCTGTTGACACCGCTCTCACCGCATCGTAAAAGTATATTTTTTACAGACAGATAGTACCAAACCGAAAAACAGGGATACACTCCCCATGCCCAGACATTCTTCAGCCCTGATCAGAAAACGTCCAAGGCTGCCCGGGCACCTCAAAACCGGCGTTCCCCTGACATGCCGAACGGTGGGAGAATCGTGCGCCCCAGGTTCTGAAGCGATTCGACAGGGACAGACCTTTCGGATCTCCGCATCGAAGAAGCAACGGCGGTGGATGAGAGAAAGGTAAAAACCGTGAAACAGCACAACGCCATGCAGTCCTTGAAAATGGTCATTTCGATGCTCATCAGCTGTCAAACCATCATCGGCTGTGCCTTTTTTGTTACCGGCGCGGTTGTTGGCGCGGGGGCCTACACTTACGTCAACGGAGAGCTGAAACGTTCATATCAGGCAGCCTATGAGCAAACCGTCCAGGCTTCCCTGTCCGCCATGAAAGAGATGAACATCGAGGTGATATCCATCGAAAAGCAGGGGTTGACAACAACTATAGAAGGAAACATCAACGGAAAACCTGTCGTAACCCGCATCTCCAGAATGGATGTCAACATTTCCGAGGTCGCGGTTCGCTCCGGCTATGTGGGGGTATGGGATAAAAATTTTTCCACTGCGGTTCATGAAAAAATCGCCCTTCACCTGTGATCATAACCTGATTCAAACTGTCGTTAAAACCATTGTCCGGCATGATATGCTCACGCCGGGAGATGTTGTTCTGGTGGGTGTTTCAGGTGGTCCGGATTCCGTCGCCCTTCTTCATGTCCTGGTCCGGATAGCTGAACGATTGTCATTCTCCATCGGCGTGGCGCACCTCAATCACGGACTCCGCGGCGGGGCTTCCGACGGAGACGCCCGATTCGTGGCTGAGATCGCCGATGCACTTCATCTACCCTGCCACTCCGCGCGTCGGGAGGTAGCGGCTTATCGGCGGACCCGAAAACTTTCACCTGAAGAGGCGGCTCGCAGTGCGCGGTATGAATTCTTCGAGGACACTGCCGTAAGCCATGGATACAACAAGATCGCACTCGGTCATCATGCCGACGACAATGCAGAACTCGTCATGATGTACCTTCTCCGAGGCAGCGGACCCGCAGGCATCGCAGGGATACCGCCCGTCCGGGACGGTCGTTATGTAAGACCGATGTCAAATGTCAGCCGACGACAAATCATCGCTTTTCTATCGAAAAACGGGATTGGATACCGCATCGATGGGTCCAACGCCGATGTGCGCTTTACGAGAAATCGCATCCGACATCGGTTGATCCCAATGCTTCAAAAGGACTACAATCCAAGGATTTCCCACACCCTGAATCGCCTGGCTGACATCCTCAGGGCCGAAGAGGAATGGCTGGATCCCCTTGTCCGGGAAATGTTCGAGCGTTGTCGGTTGAAGGGAAGTGTCGATTCCGTCGTCCTTTCCGTGCCGGAGCTCGACAGGATCGGATTGGCACCCCGGCGGCGGATAATCCGCATGGCTATTTCGAGGATCAAAGGTGATCTTCGGCGAATCGAGCTGGCGCATATCGACCGGGTGTCGGTGGAGATGCTGGCGGTCTCTTCCGTGCGGACAAAGACCATCCACCTGCCGGATCGGATCAGGGTAACCCGGACGGATGCAGCGCTTTGCATCTGCCGTGAATCGGTCCCGCTCCGGCGAATGTCCCTGTCATCATCGCCCCCGGATTACGACTATCAGGTAGCCGACGTTCCAACCCATTGGAAACCGACAGAACTCCGGATCGCGGAGATCGGTGGGCGGTTGCAGTTTTCAATGGCGTCCGTCGAAGACGTGGACGGCTGGCGAAAGACATCTCCAGATACCGCATTTTTCGACATGGCAGCGATCCATTTTCCTTTGACCGTCAGGAATTTCAGACCCGGTGACCGGTTCACCCCGCTGGGATTTTCAGGAACACAGAAGTTGAAAGCATTTTTCATCAACAACAAGATCCCCGTCGCGTTACGTCGGCAATGTCCCCTGTTGTTGAGCGATGAAAAGATTATCTGGGTCGTGGGGCACAGGATCGCCGAAAAGGCCAAAGTCGTCGCATCCAGCAAAAACCTGCTTAAGGTACAACTTTTGCTTGCCTAATTTGCAATGATGGTTAGAATAGTTCAATTGTACCCATAATTACGTTGAGGAGGGATTTTTCCTTGAACCCGTTTTACAAAAATTTGGCTTTGTGGCTGGTCATCACCCTGATGATGATCATGCTCTATAACTTGTTCAATCAACAGAATCTGGCCGAAACCAACGTCAGCTACACCGAATTTTTGGGAATGGTTAATGCGGGCGAGGTTTCGGAAGTGACCATACAGGGACAGGAAATCGTCGTCACGGATAGAAACCGAAAACGTTTCAAGGTCTACGCACCCGAGGACAACGACCTGATCCGCAGGCTGGAAAACAAGGATGTCGTTATCAAGGCCAGGCCTCCGGCTGAATCTCCCTGGTACATGACAGTCCTCGTTTCCTGGTTTCCCATGATGATCCTGATCGGGGTATGGATATTCTTCATGCGCCAGATGCAGTCAGGAGGCGGAAAGGCGATGTCCTTCGGGAAAAGCCGTGCCCGCCTGATGACGGACCAGTCGGCCAAGGTAACCTTCGACGATGTTGCCGGCATTGACGAGGCCAAGGAGGAGTTGGGAGAGATTGTCGAATTCCTTAAGGATCCGAAAAAATTCACTCGACTGGGTGGACGGATCCCCAAAGGCGTTCTGCTTATGGGACCTCCGGGAACAGGCAAAACACTTCTTGGACGGGCCATTGCCGGTGAGGCCGGCGTACCGTTTTTCAGTATCAGTGGATCGGACTTCGTCGAGATGTTCGTGGGTGTAGGGGCCTCCCGCGTTCGGGACCTGTTTCTCCAGGGCAAAAAAAATGCACCCTGCATCATCTTCATCGACGAGATTGACGCCGTAGGGCGACACCGCGGCGCCGGTCTTGGCGGCGGCCATGATGAACGGGAGCAGACCCTTAACCAGCTTCTGGTGGAAATGGACGGTTTCGAGTCCAATGAAGGCGTCATTCTGGTGTCTGCCACCAACCGCCCCGACGTTCTGGATCCGGCTTTGATGCGACCGGGGCGTTTCGACCGTCAGGTGGTGGTCTCCCTTCCGGATGTCAGAGGTCGGGAAAAGATACTCAAAGTACACATGAAAAAAACCCTCATCGCAAACGATGTAGATCCCGTGACCCTCGCCAAGGGCACGCCCGGATTTTCAGGGGCCGATCTGGAAAACCTGGTCAACGAGGCAGCCCTTTACGCTGCCAAACGGGATGCGGAAAAGGTCGCCATGGTCGATTTCGAGGAAGCCAAGGACAAGGTCTACATGGGGCTCGCGCGAAAATCCAAGGTTATCAAGGACGAAGACCGAAAGGTGACGGCCTACCATGAAGGCGGACACGCCCTCGTAGCCCGCTTTATGCCCCATACCAGCGTCGTGAACAAAATTACGATTATTCCCCGCGGTCGGGCCGCGGGCGTGACGTGGTTTCTACCGGAGGAACAAGACTTCAAATACAAGGATCAGCTGGAAAGCGAATTGGCCGTGGCCTTCGGCGGCCGGGCCGCGGAGGAAATTATCTTCAAGCGGATCAGCACGGGAGCCTCCAATGACATCAAACAAGCCACCGAAATAGCCCAGAACATGATTCGGGCCTGGGGGATGAGCGAAAAACTGGGCCCCCTCTCGTACGCCAAGGGAGAAGAGCAGGTTTTCCTCGGTCGGGAGATCGCCCAGCATCGAGACTACTCCGAAGAGACGGCTCGGCTCATTGACAGTGAAGTATCCGCCCTCATCAACGGCGCCTACCAACAAGCACGTAAGGTCCTCGAGGAAAACATGGACATTCTGCATAAGCTTGCGGAACTTTTGTTGGAAAAGGAAACCGTTATGGGATCTGAACTGAACGACCTGATCCTGACGATGCGCCCCGGCATCCGCCTCCCGTCGTTTCATCCTTCACCGGAAAACAAAGACGATGCCGATGACGCCTCTGCCGATGAATCCGACACCCTGAAACAAAAGTCGGACACTCCGGACGATGTGTCCGACTCCGGCAACGATGATCCCGAGCGACGCGGCAAGCATTAGTCGTCCATAGAAAGAATCTCATGAAACACTATACGTTAACCCTGAAAAACCGTCAGATGGAATTGGGAGAGCGGACCTGCATTATGGGAATTCTCAACATTACCCCAAATTCCTTCTCTGACGGCGGGCGTTTTTTCGACACTGAAACCGCCTTGGCCCATGCGGAGCAGATGGCCCGTTCAGGGGCCGATATCATCGACATCGGCGGGGAGTCCACCCGGCCTTTTTCCGATCCTGTTTCCCCTGAAGAAGAGATCAAACGGGTTGTACCGGTCATCGAGAAGCTTTCCGAACGCATCGATATCCCCATCTCCATCGACACCACCAAGGCGTCGGTGGCCCGCCAGGCCATTGCAGCCGGAGCCGCCGTCATCAACGATATTTCCGGTCTTCGCCTGGATCCGGAAATTGCCGAGGTTGCGGCACAGTATGGCGCACCCCTGATTCTGATGCACATGAAGGGAACGCCCAAAACCATGCAGGCACATCCGCATTACGACGACCTGATCGGCGAAATCGGGGAGTTTCTCGAAAACGCCATTGCAAAGGCACGAGCCGCCGGTGTTCCCCAAAACCGCATCATCGCCGATCCGGGGATCGGATTCGGAAAGACACTGTCCCACAACCTCTGCCTGATCAACCGTCTGAACGCTTTTGAACGCCTGGATGTACCGATCCTGGTAGGCTCTTCCCGAAAATCTTTTATCCGCAGCCTCCTCAGAAAGAACGATCAGCCGGATATCGATCCGGCCCACCCTCGGGTGGAAACCGGCACCCAGGCCACCGTGGCGGCCGCTATCCTGAGGGGCGCACACATCGTTAGAGTCCACGATGTGGAAAATACCGTCGTTACCGCGAGAATCATCGATGCCATACGAAACGTTTCCGACAACCCATGAGGCTTTCGCCCCGTCCGCACCCGGATCACGCCGGGGATACCGCTGACGCCCTATGATGAGAACGAGGACATGACCAGCAGAAAACGGATCGGGATGATCATCATTCTGATGATCGCCGTCATGGTTTCTTGTGCGCCAGGGAACAAGGTGTTGACGAATCGCCGGGCAGAGGCTTCCAGGGATCTGGGAGAGGCCTACATGCAGGAAGGAAACTACTCCGCCGCCCTGAGAGAACTTCTCAAAGCTGAAAAGGCTTTGCCGGCGGACCCTTTTGTCAAGAACGATCTGGGCCTTGTCTATCTCGCCAAGGAACGGCCCGAAACGGCCGTCAACTACTTCAAGAAAGCCATCGCCCTCAATCCTGATTACGCACCGGCACGAAACAACCTCGGTACGGCCTATCTCGCCCTTAAGGACTGGGATGCGGCCATCAAGACGCTGACGGTGCTGACGGATGACCTTCTCTATGCATCCCCCCATCTCCCTCTCTACAACCTGGGCCAAGCCTATTACAACAAGCGGAATTTTACCACGGCCCTCAAATATTATCAGGAGGCTTTGGAGCGAAACCCTCAATTCGTTCTGGCCTATCGCGGTATGGGCCAGACATACATGGTTATGAACCAGTTTCCCAAGGCCATCGAAAACTTTGAAAAGGGTCTGGAGATCGCGCCGCGGTTTCCGCCGCTCTATCTCAATCTTGCCGAGGCTTACCAGGCGGCCCGAAATCGCCGGGCGGCCGTCGAAACATACCAGAAAGTGATCGCCCTCTTCCCCCATACGGAATACGCCGAAGCAGCCCGGAAAAGACTCGCGAACGAACGCGAACCGATATGACATAGAAAGGATAGACGTCAGGAAATACCGTCCAGGGCCTGCTTGAGATCGCCCATGATGTCATCGGGGTGTTCGAGGCCGACGGATAGACGGATGAGTCCGTCCGAGATGCCCGCCAGTCGTCTCTCTGCCGGGGAATAAACGGCGTGGGTCATGGAGGCGGGATGTTGGATGAGGGTTTCACAATCCCCCAGGCTCACCGCAAGAGTACATAAGGTTACGGTGTTCATCACCGTCTTTCCGGCAGGAATCCCACCGCGCACCTCGAACGCAATCATGCCCCCATACTTTTTCATCTGCCGCCGGGCAACCATATGCCCCGGATGGGTGGGCAGACCCGGGTAGAAAACCGCCGCCACCCGGGGATGAGAAGAGAGACGTTCTGCGATGGTGAAAGCGCTGTCGCTATGACGCGCCATCCGGAGGGCCAATGTCTTGATCCCTCTCAGGATCAGCCATGCGTTGAATGGACTCATGACCGGTCCGAAATGCTTCATGTACGATGTCTTGATATGCCGAATCATTCGATCGCTTCCCACAATGACCCCTCCGATGAGATCCCCGTGGCCGCCCAGATATTTCGTGGCGGAATGAATCACCAGGTCCGCTCCCAGAGCGAGAGGATGCTGCAGGTAAGGCGAGGCGAACGTATTGTCGACGACGAGTGGGATCCCATGAAACCCGGCCACGTCTGCCCATAAGGAGATGTCAATGATGTCGAGGGTCGGGTTTGCGGGAGTTTCAACATAGAGAAATCGGGTTTTGGCATCTATTCGCTGCTCGATCTCTTCTCGGATACCGCTTAGCCGGGGTGAAATGAAACGGGCACGGATATCGAACCGCGCCAGGTCGGTATTGAACAGCGCGAAGGTTCCGCCGTACACGGTGCTGCAGGAGACAAAATTATCGCCGGGAGCTGCCAGGGTCATCGCCACGGCGGCAACGGCAGCCATGCCCGAAGCCGTGGCTGCCGAAGACTCCCCACCTTCAAGGACAGCGATTTTTCTTTCCAGAAGATCTACGGTAGGATTGCCGAGACGGGTATATATGTATCCGTCACGCTTTCCTGAAAAAAGGTCGGCACCCTGATCCACATCCTGAAATTTGAAGGTGGAAGTCATATGAATCGGGGGAACAAGATCAAGGGACGTGACAGGTTCCGCATGAATCCCGTGAACGATTTCCGTCTCTCTGGTGAGTTTTTTCATCCGAAAGGCTCCTTTTTCTATAGGTCCCAGGAATTGGGAAAACAGTGTTCCACAGGCAGTTGTCCGAGATTGGTGCTGTCGAAGGATCAATCCAGGTTCATTATTGACAGGCCGCAGTCTCTTTTTCAAGCCATTCATGCGGCTTCATTCACTCCGGGTCTGCTTTTCCCGGCCGAACGATTGGGAGCGGGCCACCGGGTCTCTCGTGTCTTTTTGCTGCAGATTTAACGGCTTATCGTTTTTAACATTTTCTCAATATGTAGTGGAACAAAATGTATTGACATACAATATATTGTGTCATATTGTACATATTATATATAATAAATCATAAAATCAACATTACAGGCCAGACCTCGAAATCCCCTATGAATGATCGTGTTGAGCGACACATGTTGATAATTCCTAAAGATTCCGAGCGCTGTTCAGATGCCGTCGCTTCAAGTCGAATGTTTTCCCATCGCTCGGATCGTTGCGAGCCTCCCGTTAAAAGACAAGATCTCCTGCTCGAAAACCGGTAAGCACCGATCCGCAATCGATTACGGATCCAAACAGCTGACCCAGAATCCCAATGGAGAAAATTGGCATGTCACAAATCCGTAAAATTTTAGTGACTGAAAAAGAACGGTTGATATTGAATACCCACCTATGGGATGACCGTCAATTTTCAGACATCTTTGTTCGTCACAACCCCGTCACCAGGGATCAAGCCGTGAGTATCAGTCGCTTTCTGCGGGAGGTGATCGGGAAGATGGAAGAGGAAACCATTCCCCTGCCGCTCATCGACGAGATGATCCGGGAAAAAGCCATGTTATTGGGGTATCCGCATGTTTCTCCTTTAAAATTGGATAATGCCATGTTTCAAAACAACGGACCGATAATTTCCGGCAATGCAAAAGTGGTCCTGGAAAGGCGGTATCTGAGGAAAAACGATCAGGGGGATCCCATCGAGACGCCGACGGACATGTTTCGCAGGGTCGCTCATCATGTTGCCCAAGCGGAAATGCGTTACGGCGGTTCTGAGACCGCAGCGGAAATGGAAGCCATCTTCTACAGCATGATGACGGAGTTTCGGTTTCTGCCCAATTCACCCACCCTCATGAACGCCGGCCGCAGGCTCGGACAGTTGGCCGCCTGCTTTGTCCTTCCGGTGGAGGACAGCATGGAAGGGATATTCGATGCACTCAAGCATGCCGCCATCATTCACAAATCGGGCGGCGGCACCGGTTTTTCCTTTTCACGGTTGCGTCCGAAAAACAGTCGTGTGGGAACTACCGGCGGCGTGGCGTCAGGGCCTGTCTCCTTCATGAAGGTTTTCAACACCGCCACGGAACAGGTAAAACAGGGCGGCACCCGGCGGGGCGCTAACATGGCTATCCTTCGGGTCGACCATCCGGATATTCTGGAATTCATCCAATGCAAAGAAAAAGACAGTGATCTCAACAACTTCAACATATCTGTCGGCATTACGGATGCGTTCATGGATGCCCTGAAAAAAGGGTCCGACTATGATCTCATCGATCCTCGGGAAAAGCGGATTACAAAAAAACTCTCAAGCATCGAGGTCTTTGATACCCTCGTTTATCACGCCTGGAAAAATGGTGATCCGGGGATTGTTTTTCTCGATCGGATCAACCGGGACAATCCCACGCCCGCTCTTGGCGAAATCGAAAGCACCAACCCCTGCGGCGAACAGCCTCTGCTGCCTATGGAATCCTGTAATCTGGGTTCTGTCAACCTTGCCAAATTCGTTATGGAGAAAGAGGGCGCAGCCGTCATCGATTTCGAAGGGCTGTCACAAACGATCTACCATGCAATCCGCTTTCTCGACGATGTGATCGACATGTCCCTTTATCCGATACCCGAAATTGAGCGAATGGTCAAAGGCAACCGCAAAATCGGCCTCGGAGTTATGGGGTTTGCCGATATGCTCTACCAGCTGGGAATTCCCTACAACAGCGAAAAGGGCATAGAGACCGCCGAAACCCTGATGAAATTCTTCCAGGACACCGCTCATGATGCGTCGAGGGCGTTGGCCGAGACTCGGGGAACCTTTGAAAACTTCGAGCAAAGCGTTTACAAGGATCGAGAGGGCTGCGCCTATCGGAACGCAACCACGACAACC
Source organism: Desulfococcus sp. (assembly GCF_050178255.1). Classification (NCBI taxonomy): domain Bacteria; kingdom Pseudomonadati; phylum Thermodesulfobacteriota; class Desulfobacteria; order Desulfobacterales; family Desulfococcaceae; genus Desulfococcus; species Desulfococcus sp. Next base: position 41,135 of record NZ_JBFXGG010000013.1, read on the forward strand.
ATAGCCCCCACCGGAACGCTCAGCATCATCGCCGGATGCTCTTCGGGTATCGAACCGCTCTTTGCCCTGAGCTTCACCAGAACCATCATGGACAACGACGAGATGATCGAGGTCAACCCTGTTTTTGAGGCAACGGCCAGGACCAGGGGATTCTACAGTCTCGAACTGATGAAAATGATTGCCCGGAAAGGCGGCATCCAGGGCCTGGGTAATATTCCCGAAGACGTCAAGCGAGTCTTCGTCACGGCTCACGACATCACGCCGGAATGGCATGTCCGCATGCAGGCCGCTTTTCAGAAATACACGGACAACGCCGTTTCGAAAACCGTCAATTTGCATAGGAACGCCGAAGTGGCCGATGTGATAAAGGTCTACAATCTGGCCTACGACCTCGGCTGCAAGGGTGTCACTATCTACCGGGACGGCAGCAAGGACAGACAGGTATTGTCCGTCAACAAAAACGAAACGAAGGCCAAACCCGTCGTCAAGGAGCGACCCGAAACGCTTGAGGGCTTTACAACGAAAATCAAAACCGGGCTGGGTGATCTCTATGTGACGGTTACGGAAATGGATGGACAACCCTTTGAGGTTTTTGCGACCATCGGCAAATCCGGTCGGTCCACCACGGCCAAAACCGAGGCCATCGGCCGTCTGATCTCCCTCGCCTTCAGATCGGGCATCAAGGTGGAAAAGGTGGTGGAACAGCTCAAGGGCATCGGCGGTGAGCATCCTATCTTCCAGAAGGGTGGGATTGTCCGCTCCATCCCCGATGCCATCAGCCAGATTCTGGAGAAGCGCTATCTGGCAGGCAAAAATAACGGGACCCACGATGTCGCCAATGACATCATGGGAACCTCATGCCCCGAATGCGGAGAGCCCCTCAGTTTTGAGGAAGGTTGCATGCTTTGCCACTTCTGTGGTTACAGTAAATGCGGTTAAGCCGAACGCGACGCGGTCTTACCGGGCATCAGAGAATGCTCCAGAGCATCCGCGTCGCCACCAGCAACAACAGGACAGCGAAGATTCTCTTCAACCGGGCCACCGGCAGGCTATGGGCCAGTCGGACCCCCAGGGGCGCGGTTATTACGCTGGCACAGACCAAACCGACGAGGGCGGGCAGATAGACATACCCAAGGGCATATGAAGGAAGGCCGGAAGCTCCCCAACCGTTATAGATGTATCCCGCCGTTCCGGCAACAGCGATAGGAAAACCAATAGCTGCGGAGGTCCCGATGGCATGGTGTACGGTCATATTGCACCAGATCATGAACGGAACGGACAGCGTCCCGCCTCCGATACCCACCAGGCTCGATACAGCACCGATCACGCTGCCCACGCCGAACATTCCGAGACTGCCGGGAAGCTGTCGGGAGCCCTTGGGCTTTCGGCCCGTCAGCATCTGAATCGCCACATAATAGAGGAACACGACGAAGAACCCCTTGAGAAACCCCGTGGACAAGCGAGCGGCGATGCACGTGCCCAGGAAGGTGCCGACGAGAATCCCGAGAACGATGCGTCGAACGACTACCCAGTGAACCGCTCCCCGCTTATGGTGCGCCCAGAAACTCGACACCGCCGTGAACACGATGCTGGCCATGGAGGTACCCAGAGCCAGATGCATTATCAGGTCGCTCGGCATCTTCTGCCAGGTGAAACAGAACACCAGCATGGGAACGATGACCAGGCCCCCGCCGATCCCGAGAAGCCCGGCTAAAACCCCCGCCACTGCGCCCATCGCCGTATACAGCAGAACAATCGAATACATCTCATCCTTTCTGAACAGATCGTCTTCCATGTGGTTTACAGGGCCGATATCACACATGAAAACACCACGCAACCGCTATCTTCGAAACGGGAAGCGCACGGGCGCACAGACAAAAGAGCACCGGGTACCGATTCCCCGGTGCTCATGCGTTGCGATGTATAGCGTATTCCGTCAGTGCACCTTGATCTGTTTAGGCTTTTTCTCCTCCGGTCTTGGAATACTGACGGTCAGTATCCCGTTCTTGAACTCAGCCGTAATATTCTCGGACGCGACGCCCTCGGGAAGGGAAAACGAACGCTGGAAGCTGCCAAAAACCCGCTCCTTTCGGTGATACCGCTTTTCTTTGACCTCCGTTTCACTGCATCGCTCACCTCTCACGGTCAGAATACCGTCCTTTACGTCTATGGTGATATCCTCTTTCTTCATACCGGGCAGTTCCGCTTTCACCACATAGGCATCATCGGTTTCGTACACATCCACAGCAGGAAGCCACCGACCATTCGTCAGTTCCGAATCATCGTAGCGAGCGGGGAAGGCCGTGTCGCCGAGCATCCGATACAGACTGTTACCTAAAAGCCTCACGTCGTTCCATGGATTCCATCTGACCAGTTGCATAACTTATCCTCCTTGTCATCATTATTTTGACGGGTTGATACTATTTTTGAATGATGTTATTTTATCATTGGGTTTGACTTTAATTTAGTGTCAAAATGATCAATGTCAATTTATATTTTAACTTTTTTTGCACATTATTATTTTATCAATCAATAATAAGTAATACACCAAAACAGATAAAAACATAACCGGGGAATAAGAATTATGCAACTATCGAAACAGGACTATGACAATCGGATGATTTAAAGTAATATGCAGATGGAAAGGAATGAATCATGAAGAAAAATGATGATGATCATATCCGTATTTCTCTGCCGGGAGCCAACGCATCGGATCTCAGGGGAAAACAATCGGTCCGGGCGACCTTCAAGTTGACTGAAGATGCCATCAATACCATCAGCATCGTCTCGATTCATCTGGGCATCAAACAGAAATCCCTCTTTGATCACCTGATTGAAGATATAAACGCTCTGGAAACGATCGCTCAGGAGATCGAACCCCGTGAGTTCAACCATCAGCAGCGAATTCAAAAAACTTTTGTTCTCAGTCGAAAAACACTCATGTCTCTTGAAAAGGTCTGCCGGAATTTCAATGCTCCCCGGGACATCCTGGTGGAATATTCAATCCAGCGTTTGTTACCGGTGATTATCCGGGAGCAGGAACGGCATCGACGGCGAAAGGAAATTCTGAAGGAATTGGAGGCGTTTCTCCGTCAGGGACAACAGATCCTGGAAAAATCGAAACACCTGCTCGGTGACGAGGACATGGTTTATGATCGCCTCGAACGGATGATGGGTGCCTGTACGACCACCTATGAACATGTGGCGGATTACATCGAACGGGGCAAGGTCATAGAGACGTTCAAAATCGATTCGGATTGAATTCCCGGCAGGATCAAGGTCGCTTCAATCGCGAGTAGACGTCGTCGGTCATCTGCGACAGATCCCCCCTTCGGATATAATGATAGCCTACAGCGGCAATCATCGCCGCATTGTCGCCGCAAAAATCCAGAGGTGGGACGTGAACCGAAATTTTTTTATCCGTCCCCTCGTGCAGCAGGCGGCACCGAAGACGCTCGTTGGCGGCCACGCCCCCCACCATGGCGATATCTCGACAGGCCGTGGTCTCGGCCGCACGGATCACCTTCTCGACCAGCACATCCACCACAGCTTCTTGAAATCCGGCTGCGATATCGGCTATCCGACCGTCAAGATCATCACCATGGCGTTTTATATACTGATTTACCGCCGTCTTCAACCCGCTGAAGCTGAAATCGAACCGATCTCTATCCAGGTAAGCCCGAGGGAATTTGATCTTTTCGGGATTTCCTCGGGCAGCCAGGCGTCCGAGCACGGCCCCGCCGGGATATCCCAGCCCCAACATTTTCGAGACCTTGTCAAAGGCTTCTCCGGCGGCATCATCCCGGGTCTGCCCCAACAGTTGAAAACAAGTGGGTCCGGTGACATAGTAGATGCTGGTGTGGCCGCCCGACGCCAAAAGCGCCACAAAGGGGAACGGCGGCGGCGCATCGCTCAGAAAAACCGAATGAAGATGCCCTTCCAGGTGATTAACCCCCCGCCAGGGCACCTTCAGCATCCGCGCCAACCCTTTGGCGAAGGAGAATCCCACCAAAAGAGCGCCAACCAGTCCAGGCCCTTGGGTGACGGCAATGCCGTCCAACCGGCTAAAGTCGATTTGGGCGTCCTCAAGAGCCTCTAATGTCACGGGAACAATGGATTCCAGGTGTTTTCGAGAAGCCAGTTCCGGCACCACTCCACCGTACCGGTGGTGAATATCGACCTGTGAAGCGACGATGGAAGAGAGAATCCGCCGACCATCTTCGACCAAAGCGGCCGCGGTTTCGTCGCAGGAGGTTTCAATGCCGAGTATGATCATGATGCATGGATCCCCGGGTCGGTTGTTTCGAGGAAAAACGTCGGCAAATTCCCTGAACAATCGTCTGTTGCATCAGTGGTGGAATAAAAACGACGCTGTCCCAAAAACAGGGCTGTCAAAATCAGCATAGCCTCATCAATCAAGATCGATCTCCTCCAGGCAAATCGAAAACCGCCTGAGTGAAAGGCCGTGATGTTTACAAAAGGCCTTCGCTGCGGAGATGGCGGCATCATTTTCTGCCGATGACATGAAAGAAATGAAAACACTGCCAAAGCCATATTGCGTAAACAGGCGCTCGATATCCTCGAATGTCCCCAGGATCGGATAGCCCTGCAACCGCTTACCGGTTTTGACGGGGTCGTCGTCGATGAAGCCGACAGGATTGATGCCGTGGGATTTGTTGTTGACGATTTCCCGGAGGAGAATCTCTCCTCCCCGTCCGGCACCATAGATGACGGCTTTTTCTCCCCCAAGGGTCTTCCGGCTCATGAAATCCATGGAAATCCGGAATGATCCGCGAGTCCCCAGCAACAGTCCCGTGGTAAGCAACCAGTCAATGACGAATAGCCCCTTCGAAAAGTCTCTGAAACGATAAAGGAAGGTTATGGCCGCAACGGTGAAGAGCGTTGCGAGAGTAGAGGCCTTGATAAAAGTAAACACGTCGTCTGCACTCATGAACCGCCAGAAACCGCGATAGACCCCTACAATAAAGAAGGCGATGAACTTGCAGGCAATGACGGCTGGAAGGGAGGACAAAAACAATTTGAAGTAAAAAGCAAATTCAGCATCACTGAACCGCAGGCGGTAAGAGAGATAATAGGAGAAGGCAATGAGTCCGAAATCGAGAAAGACCAGAACGATCTGGCGCTTATATGTCAGTTCCATGAGAATGGGCGTATAACCGTGATTTCTGAATACCGAAAACTCCTTTTCCTCGTATACCCGCAGTTGGGCTATATAAATAGCCATGAGCGACAAAGACAACCCCAGAGGAATGATGACGGCAGGCGAGGACAGCGTGTCGATATTGTTAACGACCATCGCGGCTATGCCGGAGATGATACCTACGCCGTACAGGAAGAGTACCGCCTGGCGCTGACTGAAGCCCATCAGAACCAAGCGATGGGAGGTATGGTCCCGCCCTCCGGTGGAGGCTTTCCGTCCGCTCAGAAGCCGTATGCTTGTCACCAGGATGGTGTCGAGAATCGACACCATGAGAACCATCACGGGAACACCATACAAGGCCATGGGTCCAGAGATAGAGGACTCCGTATAGTGTATCCCCAGCATGGCCAGGGTGAACCCGATGACGAGACTTCCGCAGTCGCCCATGAATATGGAAGCCGGGTTGAAATTATAGACGAGAAATCCCGCGAGAGATCCCGCCATGAGAAGTGCCGCCGGAATACCGTTTTCGACCCCGGAAAAGGCGAAGAGAAGACCGAAGTAGACGGCGGCAATCATCCCGACGCCGGCACAAAGCCCGTCCATATTGTCAATGAGATTGAAAGCGTTGGTGATACCCACGATCCAGAAGAGGGTTATCAGGGTATCCAACGTCATGGAGTGAAACCAGTGGAGACGGAATCCCAAAAACGTCATCAGGGAAGCCGCGAGTATCTGGCCGATTAACTTGGTATGGGGCTTGATGCGAAGGAAATCATCCACTATCCCCAAAATGAACATGAGGGTGGCGCCTACCCATATGGCGGCGTCAATGGCAGGGGCGGTGGGCGGAACCCTCCCGCCGAAGATATAGTCCCAGAACCCGTCGAAGTCCGCCATGATACCAAGCGGAACGCCCATAGCGAGGTATATGGCGACACCCCCCATCAGCGCAGTCGGTGTCTTGTGCCAACGATCCTTGACAGGATAAGCGACCCAATCCCGTTGTCGAGCGAGGAACCTCACCGCGGGTGTCAGTACCACGCAGGCAAGGAAGGATATCAGAAAAATTGCATATGGCGGGATCATCTTGATTTATCGGATAACGGCGGTATCGGTCAGGGCAGGTATTCTGGAGACCCCTCATACACAAAATCGCGGAATCGCTTTTCGAGCGGTGCCGAGCTTCAATCGACCCATTTCACTTGAGGAGAGACACCTTTTCGAGCGATGATTTCACCGATGGCCCATGCCCTTTCTCCCAGGGCGTGAAGTCGATCCAAAACGTCCCCCGCCCGATCTTCGGGGACCACCGCGATCATGCCGATCCCATTGTTAAAGGTTCTGAGCATCTCGGTTTCGGAAACATTCCCACCGGATTGAAGAAAATGAAAAACAGGCGGACGCTCCCAACTTCCCCGTCGGATGGCCACGTCACACGCCTGGGGAATGATGCGGACGATGTTTTCGGTGATTCCGCCGCCGGTGATGTGGGCAAGGCCGCGGATGGGCAGGTCGCGTATCAGCATCTGTATCGTTTCCGAATAGATCCGTGTAGGCGTGAGAAGCACCTCGCCTATGGTCTGCTCCAGCTCGGGAACAGGGGTGTCGACGGTGAGTTTCATGATGTCGAAGCAGATCTTTCGTACCAGCGAAAAGCCGTTGCTGTGAAGCCCGCTGGAGGCGATGCCGATCAACACGTCCCCCATACGGATTTCAGCCCCGTCGATTATTCTGCTGTTGTCCACCAGGCCCACGGAAAATCCAGCCAGGTCATACTCGCCTGGATTGTACAGACCGGGCATCTCGGCTGTTTCTCCCCCGATGAGGGCGCAGTTGGCAAGCTTGCATCCTTCTCCTATGCCTTTTACAATGTCGGGAACGACGCTTTCGTCCAACACCCCCATAGAGACATAATCCAAAAAAAACAAAGGCTTGGCACCCTGAACCGCAATATCGTTGACACACATGGCCACGAGATCGATTCCGATGGTATCGTGGATGTTCGTCATGAAGGCAATCTTGAGTTTGGTGCCGACCCCGTCCGTAGAACTGACCAGAACCGGTTTTTCATACCCGTCCACATTCAGAGAAAAAAGGCCGCCAAATCCGCCGATTTCGCCCATAACGCCTTGCCGGGGTGTTCCCTTGGCGATGTCCTTGATTTTGTCGACGAGTCTGTTGGCCTTATCAATATCTACGCCGGCTTCCGCATATGTGAGCGACTTTGTCATGATTGTCCTTTTAATTATCTCGGAATACAGGAAATTAGTAGAAAAAAGTAAACCGATTTCCTTTAAATGTCAAAACAATTTTTTTGACATCGCCGCGCGCTTTGGGTAATAACGAATTCGGTGCATTGACGTGTAAGATAGGCGATCAGGAGCATCAAGAAAATACTTCAAGGAGCTTTCCTATGAGACAGGTCAACGTGGGCGTGCTGGGATTCGGTACGGTCGGAACAGGCGTGGTCAGGATACTGTTGGAGAACAACCACCTCCTCAAGGCGCGAGTGGGCGCGGAACTGAACCTGAAATATGTGGCGGATATCGATACTGAAACCGATCGCGGCATTCGGCTGGCTCCTGGTGTTCTGGTGAACGACGCCTTCAAGGTCGTGACCGATCCCGACATCGATATCGTCGTCGAAATGATCGGCGGCGAAGGGATCGCCAAAGAGCTCATCCTGAAAGCCATCGAAGGCGGCAAGCAAGTGGTGACCGCCAACAAAGCCCTGATTGCCGGTCACGGCAACACCATCGCTCGGGCAGCTGCCGAAAACGGCGTGGACTTCGGATACGAGGCCAGCGTGGGGGGCTGCATGCCCATTATCAAATCGGTGCGGGAGTCCCTGGTCGGCAACCGTATCCATTCCATGGTCGGCATTCTGAACGGCACCTGCAACTATATTCTGACCCGGATCGCCGAATCCGGCAGCACCTTCGCCGAAGCGCTGGCCGAGGCGCAGGCCGAAGGGTTTGCCGAGGCCGATCCCACCCTGGACGTGGAAGGCTTCGATACGGCGCACAAATTGGCCATCCTGAACGCGCTGGCCTACGGCATGGAGATCAATTTGCACGATATCTATGTCGAGGGGATTTCCGGAATCGATCCCGTGGATATCGCCTATGCCGGGGAGTTCGGTTACAAGGTCAAGCTGCTGGCCATCGGCAAGGACAACGGCGATTCGGTGGAAGCCCGGGTTCACCCGACCATGATTCCCTTTGCGGATCCCCTCTCCAGCGTCAGCGGCAGCCTCAACGCCGTTTCGATCTCCGCCGACGCCGTCGATCGGATGATGCTGTACGGTCGGGGGGCCGGAATGATGCCGACAGGAAGCGCAGTCGTCTCGGATATTGTCGACATCACGAGGAACCTGCTTACGGGAAGCGTCGGGAGAATTCCGGTGTTATCCTATCAGCCGGAGGCCATCCACAAAATCCCCATCCTTCCGGTGGACGCGATACACACCCACTATTATTTCCGCTTCGCAGCCGTCGACCAGCCCGGCGTGCTCTCGAAAATCTCCGGCATCCTCGGCGACAACGGCATCAGCATCCGCTCGGTACACCAGAAGGGACGCCGATCCGAAGGTGCGGTGCCGATCGTGATGTTGACTCACAGAGCCAGGGAAGCTGCGGTGAAAAGGGCACTGAAGGAGATCGCCGATCTCGACATCGTCAGCGATCTGCCCGTGCTGATCCGCATCGAGGACGAAAACGGGGGCGAGTGATCATTCCCCGACCGTCAACATAACCCCCCTTATCGCCAATGAAAAAAGAGGTGCGCCATGTACATTGTCTGCTCAGATCTGGAAGGAGTCTTCGTTCCCGAGATTTGGATCAACGTCGCCGAAAAGACGGGCATCGAGGAGCTTCGATTGACGACACGGGATATATCGGACTATAATATTCTTATGCGGAAACGGCTGTCCATCCTGGATCGGCACGGTCTGAAACTCAAAGACATCACCGATGTCATCGCCGCCATGCGACCGCTGGACGGCGCCCTTGATTTTCTCGACTGGCTAAGGGCGAAGGTATCGGTTATCGTGGTGTCGGACACTTTCACCCAGTTTGCCGGGCCTCTCATTGCCCAACTCGGCTGGCCGACCCTGTTTTGCAACACGCTGGTCGTCTCGCCGGTCGGCAGGATCACGGATTATCGTCTTCGGCAACCCGACGGCAAACGCAGATCGGTCGAGGCCTTGAAAAGTCTTAATTACAAAGTCATCGCCATGGGGGACTCCTACAACGACATCACCATGCTCAAAACCGCCGATCACGGGATTCTTTTCAGACCGCCGTCCAACATAGTCGACGAGTTCCCTGAATTTCCCGTCACGACCGGATATGAAGAATTGAAACCCATCTACGAAAAAATTCTGGCATCGGAAGGCTGACGCCATGCCGACACATACGACCCGCTACCGGGTAATCTACGGCGACACGGATCAGATGGGGGTAGTCTATTATGCCAACTACCTCCGGTTTTTCGAGATGGGAAGGGCAGCCATGTTCAGGCACCTGGGCGTTTCCTACCGTGAGATCGAAGCCAGAGGCTATGTCCTGCCGGTATCGGAGGCTTTCTGTAAATATCATGCATCGGCGCGTTACGATGACGTGATCCTTATTGAGACCGCTTTGGACTCGGGCATTCGGGGCGGTATAAAATTCAACTATACCATCCACAGAGAAGCGGATGGGGTATCCCTCGCGACAGGCCATACCCGGCATGCCTGTATAACTTCCGAAGGACGGGTGGTTCGTCCTCCCCAATTTTTAAGGGAACTCATCGTCCGAAAGGATGGGGGGGGCAAATGACGTCGGCCATGGACATTTCGGCCTTTTCAAACTGCCGCATTCTGGTTGTCGGCGATCTCATGATCGACGAATATGTCTGGGGAAGCGTTGATCGCATATCCCCTGAGGCGCCGGTTCAAGTCGTTATCGTAGACCGGGAGGAGTACACGTTGGGCGGCGCCGGCAACGTGGTCAACAACCTGGCGGCGCTGGGTGCCCAGGTTTCGGTTGCAGGCGTCATCGGTACCCGTGCCGACGGAGATCGACTCATGGCGATGTTCACGGCCATGGACGTCGATGCATCGGGAGTCGTTCGTGACCCCGTACGTCCTACTACCCGAAAAACCCGCATCATCGCCGCCAACCAGCATGTACTTCGTATTGATCGAGAGACCCGAAGCAGCATATCGGAGGACGCCCACCAGGCCCTGGACATGTTCATCCGTCGGAAATTGCCGCAATCGGATGTCATGCTGATTTCCGATTACGGCAAGGGTGTCGTCACGCCTTCCTTGATTCAGACCGCCGTTCGAATCGCCGATGCCTGCGGTAAAATCGTCATCGGTGATCCCAAAGGTGTTGATTTTTCGAAATATGCCGGTCTGACGTTAATCACGCCGAATCAGAAGGAGGCGGCCCTCGCATCAGGTGTCGATATCGCGGACGATGCCGGCCTGTCCCAAGCAGCCCACCGGCTTCTGGATATCTCCGGCGTCAGGCATCTCCTGGTCACGCGAGGGAAGGACGGTATGGTGCTCTTCGAAGAGGGAAAATCGCCTTATGCCATTCCAGCCGAAGCACGGCAGGTTTACGACGTATCGGGAGCCGGCGATACGGTCATCGCCGTTTTCGGTCTGGCCGTTGCCGCAGGACGGTCCTTCCGGCAAGCTGCCGTAATGGCCAATACGGCGGCCGGTCTCGTTGTGGGAAAAGTGGGAACCGCCACCATAACCCCGGCCGAATTGTCAACCGCATTACGCCATGACGCCATCTCCCGGAAGCACAAATCCCTGGCTGAATTGTCCAAAATCGTTTCCGAACTCCGACGAAAAGGCAACAGGATCATTCTCACCAATGGTTGTTTCGATCTTCTCCATGCCGGCCACATCCATCTGTTTTCAGCGTCCAAGGAAATGGGGGACGTTTTGGTTGTCGCCATCGACGACGATACTTCCGTCCGACGGTTGAAAGGAAACGGACGGCCGGTCATCGGCGCCCGGGAACGCGTCCGGATCCTGAGTGCGCTGGACAGCATCGACTACGTCGTGGTATTTTCCAGCGAGATGCTCCCGCAACTGATTGAAACCCTCCGACCCGACGTTCTGACCAAAGGCAGCAATTACACCGCCGACACCGTTCTCGGGCACGAACAGGTGGAACGGATGGGTGGACGGGTGGCCTTGGTCGAGGTGACGGAAAGCATCTCCTCTTCGGAGATCATTCAGAGCATTCGATCCAACCCGGCAAAGTGACCTGAATCAGCGACGAAGAGGGCATCAATGTTTATCGACGAAAAAGAAAACGGCATTACATTCAAGGTGTTCGTTCAACCCAGATCCTCCCGGAATATGATCGTCGGATCCCACGGAGACGCCCTTAAGGTCAAATTGACCGCCCCTCCCGTAGGAGGAGCGGCAAACCGTATGTGCATCACGTTTTTCTCGAAAATTCTCGGGGTGCCAAAATCTTATCTCGAAATCCAGGCCGGACACGCCGGTCGAACCAAAATTCTTCGCGTTCTCCTGGACGAAGGGTGCAGTGACCGGAGGCGCATTCGAGAGCTCTTGAAAAAAATATCGGTTCAATAAAAAATATTTCTTGACTTTATTCGCCGATGATATTAGTTTCGGGAATTGTTGATGCGGGGTGGAGCAGCCAGGTAGCTCGTCGGGCTCATAACCCGAAGGTCACAGGTTCGAATCCTGTCCCCGCTACCACACTTCTTCAAAACAAACGGTGCGATATCGATTCAGATCGACGTATTACAGTGTACTGTTTTAATCACGATTAAAACAGGGTTGTATTTTATGTTGACGCTATGGAAACATTGACGCTATCCACCATGCAATGCGCATTATTCAATTCACCTTTCCTGTTTTTATTGCCCATCCCTTCTACATACCACCCCTTCTATATAAGAAGCGTAACGGTCGCGATGTGATGGAGATCCGAATGATACACCCACCGATGTAATTGCGGTTTACAATCGGGCACAGTGTCGGCATGCCTATCCAGAACCGTAAAGGCCATCCCCGACAGAGGGATACAGTGTGTCGTTACCGCTCTGAATATACATGCCGTCTGGTGAAAGCGTTTGTCGTCTGGATTGCCCAGGCAAACCGAACCGTTATAAAATCCGACCGCTCACGCCCGGAGCGTTCGACTTCGCCGGGTCGAAAAGCATCGCTTAACAACATTATCTTGAGGATGGTGTTTCCTTGAAAACCAAAACATCTCTATTTAAATTCCTGGAGTTCTTTCGTCACAAAAAGAATGGCTCATCAGCGCCGTCTCTTCTCTCGCCATTGTCCTTTCCGTCCCCCAGCGGACTGAGCGAGGAAACCTCCAACCGGTCCGTCAAGGGACTCATCATTGGCCTGCTGGCGGCACTGCCGCTCGTATATGGCTTTTTCTGGGGCGACTATTTAGAGATGCTGGAAATTTTCGTCTACCACCGGGAGACCTCGTGGTCTGTCGATGTGATCCGGATCTCCGTCTGGATCGCCCTGGCGGCCCTGGTGTGGCGCGTCTATCTCGTTTACACTTACCGTCCCGCAGCAGCCTGCACCGATCAGGAGCTGCCCCTCTGTTCGGTTATCGTGCCGGCGTACAACGAGGGCGCTCAGGTGCTCTATACCCTCCGCAGCGTGGCGGCCAGTGATTATCCCGTCGAGAAACTGCAGATCATCACTGTTGACGACGGCAGTAAGGACGACACCTGGCGCTGGATGAAGCAGGCCGAAAGAGAGCTGGGAGATCGGGTGGAATTGATCCGCCTGGCTGAAAACAGCGGAAAGCGCCGTGCCCTTTATGAGGGGTTTCAGCGCAGCCGGGGGGATATTTTGGTGACCATCGACAGCGATTCCGAGGTGGATGCCTCGACCCTTCGCCATCTCGTCAGCCCCTTCGTTCGCGACCCCATGGTAGGGGGCGTCGCCGGCAACGTTCGGGTGCTCAACACCGCGGCAGGCATCATTCCCAAGATGCTCGACGTCGGTTTTACCTTCAGCTTTGATTTCATCCGGGCCTCCCAGAGCCGGGTCAACACGGTGATGACCACTCCGGGAGCGCTGTCCGCCTATCGGCGGAGCGTCGTCGCTCCAGTGCTGAAGCAGTGGCTCCACCAGACCTTCCTGGGTCGGCCCGCCAATATCGGCGAGGACCGCGCTTTGACCAATCTGATCCTCAAGAACGGCTACCATGTCCATTTTGCCAAAAAAGCCTTCGTATATACCGAGGTGCCCACCGCTTACATGGGGCTTGCCAAGATGTTTCTGCGATGGGCCCGCTCCAATGTGCGGGAGACGATCGTCATGGCGGGGTTTATCTTCAAACGGTTTCGCAGGACGCCGGCTCTCGGGGCCCGCATCAACCTGCTCCTTCATCTGCATCGCATGACCATCGGTGAAATCCTCAAGATCTGGTCCCTGGGCGTCATTGTCTTTTACCCGACGCTGTTCCTGCTCAACATGTTCACGGGCGCGATTCTCTTTTCAATGATCCCCGGACTGTTTTATCTTTACCGGCACAAGGACAGCAATTTTCTGTGGGCGATCCCCTACAGCCTTTTCTGGCTCATCGGCCTGTCCTGGATCAGTCTGTATGCCTTGTTCACGCCCCACCGCACGGGTTGGCTGACACGGGACCTGAAAGATCAGGCAACGCCTTTGCTCGCGGCCGTCCCCCAAAAAAGCAAGTAGCCATTCAACGACCCGGGTCTGAAAAAGGACGGCCCGGGTCGTTTTTGTCAGACCGCCCGATACACCTCGGATCGACCGCTGCAATTCCGATTACAATCCGCCATTTTTATCGGATCGACCCCATCTATTCAACGCTTCCGCCGGATATACCTGCATTGTAATACATCATGACCGGTTCAAATCGGATAGAACCGACTCCACCAGACGCCGGATCTCCTTCAAGCGAGCCTCGGACACGGCCTCAAAACGCAACACCAGGGCCGGTTGCGTGTTGGAGGCCCGCACCAACCCCCATCCGTCGTCAAAGAGAATGCGAACGCCGTCGATGTCGATGATGTCATAACGGGTTTTAAAATATCCGATCGCTTTCTCCACGAGACCGAATTTTTTGTCGTCCGGACAATCAATCCGGATCTCGGGCGTCGTATAGGTTCGGGGAAGATCCGAGAGCAGGTCCGAAATCCGCCGACCCGTGGCCGCCAGAATCTCCAACAGACGGCAGGAGGCATAAACGGCGTCGTCGAAGCCCAGATAACGGTCTTCAAAAAACATGTGGCCGCTCATCTCGCCGGCCAGAACCGCCCGTTCCTCTTTCATTTTAGCCTTGATCAGGGAATGGCCGGTCTTCCACATCACGGCACGTCCGCCCCGCCTTTCGATGTCGTCATACATCACCTTGGAGCATTTGACCTCGGAAATAAACACCGATCCGGGTCTTCGGGAAAGGATTTCCCTTGCATAGAGGACCATGAGTTTATCACCGTAGACAATCTTGCCTGTTTCGTCCACCACGCCGATGCGGTCCCCGTCTCCGTCGTAACCGATGCCGACATCCAACTCATGCTTTCGAACAAGAGCGATAAGGTCTTTCATGTTATCGAGAACCGTGGGATCGGCTTCGTGATGGGGGAAGGTGCCGTCCATCTCACAGTAGAGTTCATGAACCTCACAGTTGAGATTCTTCAAAATGGGTACCGCTACCACGCCGGCCGTGCCGTTGCCTGCATCGATGCCCACTTTCAACGGTCGGGCGAGAATGATGTTCTCCTCCACGAATCGCTGATATTCAGGGATGATTTGAGCATTTGAACAAGACCCCACCCCCCTGATGAAGCGACCCGCCTCTACGATTTCGCGGATCGTCTGCAGATCTTTTCCATGTACGGAATCGGACCCGATGCAAATTTTAAAGCCATTGTATTCCTTGGGATTGTGACTCGCCGTGACCATGACGCCGCCGTCCTGTTTCAGGCTTTGAATAGAAAAATAGAGCACGGGAGTCGGACAAATGCCGATATCCGTAACCTGACACCCTGCAGCAATCAAACCCTCGATCAAAGCCCCTGCAAAATCATTTGACGAAATACGGCAGTCGCGTCCAACCGTCATCTTACGACACTCCCTTTGGACCATAAAGGTACCGATCCCCTGGCCCAGCCACCGGACCTCTTCAATCGAGATGTCCTTGCCGGCAATCCCTCTGATATCATATTCTCTAAAAATTTCAGGATTCATCGATATTCCTTTATTGATATGGCTTTGATGCGGTTTACCGCGGTCCGCTATTTCAAATCAACGATTGTCCAAAACGGCCGGCCATGTGTGGGACGACCGTCATCGATCCGATATCGAGAAAAACCCGAAGCACATGGCTTCGGGTTGTAGATTACAGGGTTGATATCACTCAGATCTTCAGAAAAAATCATTGCATCAACAGACAGCTCCGGACAGCTGTCTGTTTCAGTTCAAGGCAGCCCTTCTGGCGGCTTTGATCTTTGCTTTCAATCGTTTTCTGTAATGCTTCTTACTGTTGTCGCCGCGGGACGCGTTGTTGCCAAGTCGGAAGATAACCTCCTCCAAGGCAGCAACCAGATTCAGGTCACCGACAGTAGATCCCCCCGCCATGAGATGTGCCGTTCCGGTAAGAATTTCCCTTATCTCTTCAGAATTCATATCCGGATCAACAGCGAGCATCATCGCTACGGCAGCTGTGACATAGGGTACCGCCATGCTGGTACCGCTCGTAATCCCAAGACCTTTCATGGCATCACCATTGGTAATATCCACAGATAGAATATTGGCGCCCGGCGCCAGAATGTCTATCTCATCTCCAAAATTACTGAACGTCGCCAACCGACCGTAGGCATTGCTTGCGCCAACGGCAATGACTTCCGGATATCTTGCAGGATACATCACTGAGAACTTCGGGAGAGCATTATTCAAATCACCATCCGCAGCACCACCATCCGCAGCACCACCGTCGGCAGCACCACCATCCGCAGCACCACCGTCGGCAGCACCACCGTCGGCAGCACCACCATCCGCAGCACCACCGTCGGCAGCACCACCATCCGCAGCACCACCGTCGGCAGCACCACCATCCGCAGCACCACCATCCGCAGCACCACCATCGGCAGCACCACCATCCGCAGCACCACCGTCGGCAGCACCACC